>DATNPE010000296.1:0-12568 GCA_036703355.1 Allocoleopsis sp.
GTGTTTTGCAACCACTGCAACCCACAATGACCAATCAGTTCACCTTGCTGCTTTTCCACCATTGCCCACAAGCCAAAACCGTGTCGCTGCCAATGTTCTATAAAGCTACTCAAGACCACGCGGCCTCGTTCCCAAGTTAAAGGTCTAGCAGACGGCAGCGTTTTCATCACATAAGGGTTAGCCGTGATTTGCCGATGATGCACCTCTAAATCTGCCATTGTTAGCAGGCGCAGATGTAAGCGCTCGGTTTCGAGTTCGTATCCTGTCATGGTGTGGCTGAACGTTGACTGATCTTTTCAATAAATTGAGAATGTAAAGCTTTGTTTCGGTATCCTACAGGGTAAGCAGGTTGATATTCTTCCTTAGCTCGATGTCCCTTACCCTCCGCAACCCATCATGCTGGCAGCAATTTTATTTGACTTAGACGGCACCATTACCAACACTGACCCCATTCACTTTCGAGCTTGGCAACAGCATCTCCAGGAACACGGTCTGACCATTGACGAAACATTTTACAAAACCCGAATTAGCGGCAAAACCAATCCAGTCATTATCGAAGAAATTTTGCCGCATTTGTCTGTTGCAGCAGGGCAAGCCTTGGCTGATGCCAAAGAAGCGCAATTTCGAGAGTTAGCCACACAAGAAATTACTGCCTTAGACGGGCTGACCCAAGTGCTCGATTGGGCGCAGGAACAGCAATTGCCTTTAGCCGTGGTGACCAATGCACCACCCGAAAATGCCTATTTCATGTTGGAGACGCTCAAGCTAGAGGCTCACTTCAAGACAGTGATCATCTCCGATGAAATTGGCATTGGCAAACCAGATCCTGCTCCATACAACATTGCTTTAGAACGCTTGGGTGTAGCGCCTGAAAACGCGATCGCCTTTGAAGATTCTCCCTCTGGGATTCGCTCCGCCGTCGCCGCCGGAATTCCCACCGTGGGCATTGCCTCAACCCATAATCCTCAAATGCTCTACGATTTGGGCGCAATGCTGGTCATTCCTGATTTCACCGATGAGCAACTGTGGGCTTTATTAAAGGCTCCTAGCGAAGTGGATGGGGCTCAGCTCACCGTTATTTAAAAACAAAAAAGCTGGAATTGTTCTTATAAATTCCAGCCTACAAATATTGGGTTTAGTTTAGTTATAAAGGATTAGCTTAGAGTTAGATAAGAGGTAAGTATAACCTTCTTCAAAAAAAAGAAGCTTGTTGTCGCTGGTAACCATTCAACGGATGGAATGGTTTTTATTGACCAGGCTGGCCTTTCTCGATCGCCTTCTGGATTAAATCGTGGCTATCACCAGTATTAGCGGCTTCAGGGCGTAATTCTTGAGCCATTTCCCGATAGTCACCGGGGTCACCCGTTGGCTCTGCTACAGTTTTGGTTTCTTCTGGCTGATGCAGTTCGTGTCCGGGGGCAGTGGCAGCAGCAGCTTCTTCTGCGCCTTGAGCGCTCCGATCGACATCGCTGACGCTGTATTCTTTAGACGCTTCGTAGTCAGCTTCTACATCTACTTTAGGAGCCTTTTGTTCACCCGCAGCGATTTCTTCGACTGCTTGTTTGGCATCAAAATTTTGAGAATCAGCTGTGTTTAAATCGGTCGTTGCATCAGCCATATTGAACTCCTAACTTTGTTTTATTTATTTCATGTCCTGACTGTAACAAAGCAGACTGTTCTTTCCTCAACCCCCCAGGATAGATTCTCAACCTCCCCCTGTAGAGAGATTCGGCAGAGCAAGTTGATTAGTCCAAACTCCGCCTCCTGAGGGGCGATCGCGCTTCAAAAATTGTGATACCTCTAACCTGGAGTAGCTTAATATTCTCTAGGAGAAAAGTTTATGACTTCTGATCATGAAAGCGGCAGATCCCAACTTCTAAATGAAGATACTAGAAAAGCAGTTGAAGCTTTTGACAAGCTTGGAACAGATGCAAAATTAGCTTATTTCTACTACGTTTATGAAAAGATGGGCGACTCCATCACCCCCGCTGCACCCGCTGCAACCGAGCCTAATTTAGCTCCCAAATTAATGGGTGATTTTTATGAATTGTCTGATGATGAACAATTGGCAATTATGCGTCAAATTGTGAATCGTGAAGACACAGAATATTCCCGTGCTTATGGCTCCTTAAAAGAGAACAATCAATTGATGGTTTGGTTTGCTTGGGCACAAGCAATGGGTGATACAGTCGTTGATTTACCTGGCGACTATAACGCCACTGAAGCGATTAACAATCTGATCTCGCAAACCGAAAAATTGGGTTTTGAGCACCAGATTTCAATGATGCGTGAGATCGCTGCAAATATGGGTTATAGCGATATTCAACCCATTCCCACTCAAGCTGAAACAGGCAAGACTTCTAGTCTCTAAAGCTTAGAGAAAAAGCTTAGAGAAATATTCTCATCGTTTTGATTAGAGACGGGCGATCGCTCGTCTCTTTACATGTTGCGGATGTAGCTATGCCTCACTGTTGAGTTAGCTGGCGTAGACAATTTCTAGGCTCCACTGGTTGAGTTTGCCAACATCTCGTCCCGCGAGGTCCATCACTTGTAGCACCCAATTTCCTTGAATCGGTTGGTCAATTAGCGACAGGAGATGAGCGGTGGAGTCGTAGGTTTTGATCAAATTGTCCTGACTACCTCCAGTGCGATCGTGCAAGATGATTTGTTGACCAGAAGGTGAAATCAAAAGCACCCGTAAGTCTCCGATGTAAGTGTGAGTGATATCGACGTTGGCAGCGAGTTTTTGGGCTTTGCCAGTTTGAGCGATCGCGATCGGGATACTCAATCCTTTGGGGTCATTGTCGGGAATATCTGAGGCGGGAGTTGCAACACCCTTAGCGATTTGAGACTCCGGTTTGTACACAATCTCAAGATTCCAACGGCGGAGGGTGCCCGTGTCTTGATTGGCCCGATCTGCCACCTTGATGGTCCAATTGCCTTGGATTGGCTGTCCAGCGATCGCCGCCAGAGCAGGGGTATCGTCGCTACTGTAGGCTTTGATCAAATTATCAGCACTAGCGCCGCTACGGCTATGCAGGGCGATCGCGCTGCCGCTGGGGGAAATTAAGCTGACTTCCAAATCCCCGATATAAGGGTGTTCGATCTCGACGGCTACCACGATGCGGGTCAGCTGACCTGCTTCGGCAACGGCAATGACACTGGAAACACCAGCTGGTTGATTATCTGGAATCGCCAAGTTAGGAGTGGATTCTATCTTCAGCGTTGGGCCAGCAGGTTCTGGTGGCTGAGGCGGCCCTGGCGGGTTAAAATCTGCCACAATCCCAGAAGTTGTCGCGCCATTGCTGCGGGCTTGCGGCCCCATGCCGAATCGAGCAAACACCGCCCAAATATTTTGCTGCATTTCAGCATACTGCTCTGGATTGATTTGGCCTGCCACCTGCTTGTGAGCCAATGCTTTGAAGATGGCATCTCGCATATCCAAGAAACTGGGGTTAGCGGGGGAGAGCTTGAGGGCATCCATGACTAGGCGCAAACCCATTTCAGCTCCAATCTTGCGGTTCATTTCCAGTAGGGTAGCGCACCAAATCTCGCCAATATTGTGCTCTGAGTCGACATAGCGGCCTGTACCCAGATGACTGAAGTTGTCGGGAAAGCTACTGGTGTAGGGGAACTGCCGAATGCCGCTAGGACGATTCATGACCCAAGCTCCGACCACAGTGCTGTTGTTGATCATGCAGGCAATGTAGTCACTCCAGCCTTCCCCCATCCCCCGACTCTGAACTGCTTCCAAAGCGCGATCGTTCATCGGTCCACCGACTAAGCGATTGGTAACGCCATGCATGAATTCATGAAACACAACGCTGGAATCAAAGGCTGTATGGCGATTGGTCGAGGTGACTAAACCCATGTTCATGATTGGACTCAAGCCATCTACCGGGGTTGCCATGTTCGCCGTTCCTTGAACGCGGCCACTATGAGCACGAGCATCCACGCGATCGCTCTGGAATCCGCCTTGGCCAAAATTATTCTGCTGAAAGTTGCCGTCTAATTCCTGAAACCCCAGCAGATAGAAATAGTCATGCATGTAGCAGTTGTAATAGAAGATATTGAGAATCTTCTGATCGTCTCCAGTCGGATCAGCCGGATCAAAAGTGAGCACACCCTCGCGAATTGTTCCTGAGCTGGGTGGATCCGAATTACCCAAATGACCATTGGTGCTCAGCCCCACGGTTTTGTCTGTCTCAACCCAATCGTAAGGAAAGTTCGTGGGTAAATTAGTGGGAATCGGCAGATTATAGGTTGGTAGCGGCAAGGGAAACTCCGTCATTTGGCGAGAACTGCCGCCATCAACGCGGTAAACGTTACCCCTCGCCGCAACAAACTCCATCAGTTGCCGACAGTAAAGGATTTCTCCTGTCTCCGCATCCACAATGGTGCGATACTGCCCTTCATAGTGAGGCAAGGTCAGCAATACTTCCCAGCCGAGGCGCAAGCTATTCTCTAGGGGAAACCAGATGAGGCTGGCTTTGATTTTCTCAGCAAAGGGACCCGCTTCCAGAACGGTGTCACGAGTTACTTGGTTGGAGAAACTAGCAATGACTTTTGGGGTAAATCCACTTAAATCAACGCTAGTAAAGTTCAGAGGCTCACCAAACTGGTCGGTGACTTCAGTTTCATCAGCGTCCGGTTCCGCCACCTGTTGCGCGGCTCTTAGCACTGCCTGCTGAACGGTGAGCCTCGGAGCAACGGGCAAATTCTCGCTGACGCTGATGCTGCTACCTGTGGTTTCCTGCAACGTGCCATCCGGGGCAAAGCGCACGGTTTCGTTCGCCTGAAAAATCGGAATGCCTTTGTACTGTTGCTGAGCGTGAACGGCTACCGCACCACTGCTGGTTTCTTGCCACTGTGGATCAGCAACAAATTCTGGGGCTTGCATTGCTTCTAAACCCAAAACTAAGCTGATGTCCTGCAAGTGATTGAGCGCACGTTGGATATAGTTGTCCCTGTCAGCAGGAGCGGCTTCGGAGACAACGACAGCTGGGTTGCCTGTCAGCGGATCAAACTGTCGAATCGTGACGCGATGATTACCGGGCAGTTGGTCAGATACCTCTGAGGCCAGCGATCGCAACTCTGCTTCCCGAGCCAGCGTGAGGTTGTTCACACTTAAATCACGGCGATCGATTTCTCGGCTCATAGAAACCTCCTCCATTAGATGAGGCGAATGAATTGTTAATGGCTTGTGCCGCTATTCTGGCCTGCCTGATTTTTGAGAATCCCAATTATTTGGCAAACTTTAAGGTCAAAGATGCGATCGCAAAGAGATCCCGAATGGGCCTCCTCAACCTTGCTTTCCCTGCCAGCGATCAATGTCAGCGATCGATTAAGTAGGGGGATGAAACTTGCGGTAGAGCATACTTTTAATCGGTTGGCCTTGGCGGAGATGGCGCTCAGCGATCGCTCCAACTTCGTCTGGGCGGACTCGGCAATACCAGACTTCTTCAGGCAAGACAAGCAGCATCGGCCCATTCCCACACTGCCCCAAACAACTACTCGCCTCTACCTGCACCTCGGTTCCAGCCTGAGTTTGGAGCGCGGCGAGGACTTGATTGGCTCCTTGCTTACGACAGCTTTTATTTTGGCAAACGAGCACACGTCGAGGTGCTGACAAGCCCTTACGCCCAAAACAACTCTTCTATCTTAAACTTCTGTCTGTCTTCAACTTCTGACTGAGCCTCGGCTTGCTCCAATTTGCTGCTCTATACATCCATTCATTGCAATGCTGGCCATTAGAGGAGCTTGACCAAACGACTCAATCTTTCTGAATAGCTCTTCATGACCTCTAAGGCAAAGATGGGAGTTTCCTGAACCACAAAGAGAAACCGTTTTTGATCGAGAAAGGCCAATTGACACTCTGTTTCAGCCACAGCCGTATAGGTTCGGGTCTTGGCTCCAATTAGGGCACCCACACCAAACACCTCACCTCGCTCCAGGGTTTCTACCACTCGGTTATTGACCAACAATGCCACCTTTCCAGCGATGATGCCATACATTAACTCGGCAGGCTGCCCCAATTCAAAAATGACCTGATCGGCTAAGAAGCGCTGCGGCTGAGACTGTCTTTGAAAAATGCTGAGAGTGGCGACGGGGTCTAACATGGCGTGGGTTTTAGGGGTAATCAAAGTGGTTAGGAAGCGCGGCAAGCTCAGCAGCTTAGCTGATTCGAGCCAAACCAAACGAGCGATAAACGCTTGAATTGTACTGTTATAGCGATCAAGGCCTGCGATTCTGAACGATCTTTTTTGATTCGAATCACTCCCGCAAAGCAGGCGGAGTGAGAATTTAGCGCCCTCTTGAGATCACATTTATAAACCAAAAAGGTAAAGCTTGCTTGTAGCGCTCTCCCTCCTAAGGTAGAGGAAGTATTACCTTCAGACAGAGGAAGTATCACCTGGGCTTAGGAAAAATGAAGCAACTATTAATAAATTGTTTTTTGTTTTGCCACAACTCTGATGGTGCTGCACATAGAGGTAATGGCTCATGGCTACTCTTAACATTGTTCTCTCGGAATCAGCTCACAAATTTGTTGAAGAACAAGTTGCCTTCGGGGGCTACAGCAACAACAGTGAGTACATTCAGCACCTCATTCAACAAGATCAAAAACGAGTCAATCAGAAGCAATTAGAAACTCTCCTGACTGAAACGCTAGAGAGCGATGAGCTTGCCTACATGACGGATGAATGGTGGCAAGAAAAGCGATCGCAGATCCTGCAAAAACTTCGCTGCGAAGAAAGTTAATCCCTGACACTTCACCCAGACTATTTTTCTCTCCAGAGGCGATCGCAAAGTTTTGTATCTTGCGATCGTTCTCACAGCGCTCTGTGGCTCAAATCAGTAAGATCAACAGCAATCCAGTATTAGGGCCAACTTTTCAGTTGATTGAGGACTGGTATAAAAATTTGATAACAGCTTTTTAGTACTTATAGAGAGAAAATCAGGGGAAGTGGAGGATTACATGGACTTAGAGGGCGATCGCGAGCGATGTCTCCAAAGCTTGACTTGGGCGGTAGAACAACTGCAAGGTCAGGTAGATACAACCAAGCTCAACAAGATCGCAGAGCTGATTATCCAAGCCATGACAGGTCCTTGGCGCTACTTCCATACTCCAGAGCATATTTTTGAGGTGGGTGACTCTGGCGATGCAATCGAGGTTCTTGCAGCGCTCTTTCATGACCTGGTTTATGTGCAAGTAGACCAAGGCATTAGCGTCAATATCAGCCGCTTCATTGCCCCATTTATTAAAGAAACTCCAGGCCATTTGGCAATTCTTGATGCCGAAGACCTGCCGAGCGATCGCGCTTTTGATCTCGTCGTCCAGGTCTTTGGCTTCACGCCAGGTCAAGCCCTCTTTCCCACCGCCGGACAAAACGAATTTCTTAGTGCTGTCATTGCGGCTAAAACCCTAGAAGCGCTACTCTCTCCCAGTCAGATCGCTCAAATTGCTGCCTGCATCGAAGCCACGATTCCCTTCAGGCCCAAATCTGAGACGGGTGTCAGTGCTGACGATCGCTTGCATCAAAGGCTCATGGACGTAAATCAGCAGTTGAACTTGGGATGGACCGAAACCGAAACTTTCAACACTGTCAAACGAGCCGTGCGACTGGCAAATCGGGACGTAGAGAATTTCGCCTTCCCCAGTTCAGCCCACTTCCTCGACAACACTTGGAATTTGATCCCCGAAACCAACCACGACCTGAAAAATACCAATGCCTATAAGGTTCGGGGCTATCGTCTATCGCTGCAAAAGATGGAAGGCTTCATGCACTTCCTCAAGCCTGAATTGGTCTTCCGGCAGTTTCAGAATGAACCAGATGATGCCACCTATCAGCGATTGCTCAGCCATACTGCCCGGAATCTAGAAGTAGCACGGCTGTACCTAGGAACCAAGCTGGTCTCGATCGCCATCATCGAAGCCTTGTCATCTCGGATTGGTCGAGATGTGCCTATTTCTACCATGATGGGAGAGCTGCCCTCTTCTGGTATTGTCACGCCTCAGCTAGAGCATTTCTTACCCACTATTTCTAGCTACTATCCCCCAGAAGACCCCATTGAGCGGGATGTGCTGGAACTGCTAGAAAAAGGCCGCACCATTGACTCGTTCTACGATGTCAAAAATTCGCCCACTGCAACTTTTGTGGTGAAGTCGATCGGCTTTGCCGCAGTCCGACAGTTATTGCAACAAGCAAAAGCCTTCTTCCAAGAGAAAATTTCTGCTGAAGAATTTCTGCTGCACTGTGACCCAGCCGTCGTCAACACCGTCACTCACGGCATTATTGAGCTGTTTGAGAGCCGCAAGATGGCAATGCAAGAACCCCTGACTCGACCCTCCGCGATCGCCTCTTAAGAGACCTAACCCCCAGCCCCTTCCCTGGTAGGGAAGGGGAGACAGCTACACCTTAGCGTTGTGCTCTATCAGAGTAACCTTGGCGACGCAGCTCGTTTTTGTCTAGGTTGTTAGCGCTTCTGTCAGCGGTGTCAGGATAGAGGCCACCAAAGTCTTTTACAGCTTCGGTAGACTCTTTGGCAATTCTTTGGAGCCGACCTTCGCCGTCAGAAGAATTGATCTCACGAGCCTCACGATTCCACTCACCTGTGGTTTTGGGTCGGTCAGAATCGTTTTGGTGAGCCACAGCGTTGATGCGATCGCTGATGGCTTTGCTGGTGCTGTTGCTAGGCTGAGCATTGGTGGTCAAGAAGATAAACCCAACCAGAACCACAGCCAAGAACCGCTTGACTTGCAGTTGACTCAACACAGAACTCACTTGAGCGATCGCGCTAGAAATCAAATTTTTCATGAAAATACTCCACTAGTTCATTTTTCAATGATTTTCATAACTGCGAGAGACCATTGCCCTTGGTTCTTACGATTCCAGTCAATTAATTCTCTCGACAAAATTAAGGCTAACTAGCGGAGCAGAATTCTTCCTCTAACAGAAGTCATAAGTCGCGATCGCCTACGGGTTGCTAAAGACTGACACATACATCTATCAATGGTAAGAATGGCGGGACTTGCTTACTAGAAGCAATTGCTTTTACCCTGGCGAACCCAGTGAGTTAATTGATGAATTAAAAGAATTAAAATGATCGCCCCTCATAACTACAAAGTGCAGAGGAGCGATCGCTGATTAAAAGGTTTTTAAGTGAATGAATGATCTTAAGGCTTAAACTGTGGCCTTGACATGGCCATTGCGAGCAAAGCGCTCCACTAGCAGTTGTCGATACACCGCTTCATAGCCATCTACCATTTGCTGCACACTGAATTTATGACAAACGTGATCCCGACAAGCTTGGCGATCGAGGGTGGCGACTTTGTCTAAAGCAGCAATGCACTCATCGACGTTCTGACACAGGAAACCTGTTTTGCCATGTGCCACCACTTCTGGCGTTGATCCCAGTGACATGGCGATCACCGGAGTTCCCACTGCCATCGACTCAATCATCACCAAGCCAAAAGGTTCACGCCAGGTAATCGGGAAGAGAGTAGCCACCGCTCCACCCATGAGTTCGACTTTCGCTTTGTGGCCTGCTTCGCCTAGGTACTCAATCTGCTTGCCATCGATGTGAGGCTCAATTTCTTGGGCGAAGTACTCGCGATCGACCACATCTACTTTCCCTGCTAGCTTCAAGTGCCAGCCTGTCCGCTTGGCAATTTCGATCGCGTGGTGCGGACCTTTTTCAGGAGAGATCCGACCCAAAAACGCCAAATAGGGTGGATCAGTGGGTGTGGGATAAAAGTCGTAGATATCGGGGTTGATGCCGTTGTAAACTGTCGCCACACAGTTCAAGTTGAGGCGAGGTTCGCGCTGAGCGTCAGAAATGCTGACATAGGGTTGCTGCCGCGATTGCACAAACATCTTCTCGTTATCGGGGGTAAACACACCATGCAGTGTGTGAACCGTTGGTGTTTTCACAAAACCAGCATAGGGCAAGGCAGCACAGCCCATGTGGGAGTGAATGATGTCAAACTCACTGGCTCGCTGATACACCTGGGTGAGTTGCAACATTTCATAAATGCCGCACTCTTTCACCGTAGGGTCGAGCCGTAACGCCTGGGGGTGCACAGATTCCAGTTTGGCTAGAGTCACCGAGTCACCAGAAGCAAACAACGTGACTTCATGACCACGTCTCACTAGTTCATCGGTGAGTAACCCGACGACAAGCTCAATACCGCCATAACCGGGGGGTGGAACCCTCTCCCACAGGGGAGCGATCTGAGCAATTCGCATTACAAACCTCCTTGTAAAATGCGCGGCAGGCTATCAATCCAGTGATTCAGCCTCATGCCTAAAATTTATGTCAAAATCTATAGAAATCTTACGCTTTTTGCCAAGTCGGAAATTACACCCCACAGAGGTACGGTAATTTCTACCTATAGGGGCTTGCAAGGCGGGGATCGCTTACCCTCCAAAGACTAGCCGAGTGTTCGCAAATACTTAACTAAGTCAGATTTTCCGACAACATAAACGCCTGCGACTGGATTTTCTTTGATCCCTACCTTGGCTTGAGAAAAAGCCACGATCGCAGTCACAAAAGTCAAACCCTTCAACTTTTTCATCGCTACCGCCTGACGGGTAGCCTGATTCAGGAAATCTTTCTCGAAGGGATACTGCGATCGCCCATATTGCCGATAGAGTTGCTTGCCATCACTCCGCACCTCCCCGCGATGGGATTTGACATCAATCGTGTAGGCTCGTCCCTGGGGCGACAACAGAAATACGTCTACATCTCCAACGGAGCGATCGCGCACGCCATATTCGATCTGCCAGCCTTCACTTTGAAGCGGGGTGAGAACTGCGGCGATCGCTTCTTCTCCAGCGGCACCTTGATCCGCTCGATTGGCTTTGTTCCAGAGATGTTGGGCCTGTAGGTAGCTCAAGCTAGCTGGCACCAAGCAAGCCAAATAAACCCAACTGGGCAAGGCAAAAACCAAAGTGGGTAAGACAATATGCAGCAGCCACGGTAGCAGCCAGGGCAACAAGACCCACAACACGGCGATCGCAAACCTCAACACTGCTTTTGTGCGGCGCTGTCTCGCCATCACCCGCACATTTTGTCCTGCCCGTGGCACTGGTGCTTCTCTGTTTAGTTGATTAGGCGCTGTTTGAAAAGGATTGAAGATGCTGCACTGGCCCCCTCAATCCCCCAAGCTTGGGGGAAGTTAAGACGCTAGTCCCCCCCGTATTGGGGGGTTAGGGGGGCTATTCAATTAACCTACTAGGGCACGATTAACACGGGGCAAGGAGAAAGGTTGATCACCCGATTCGTGACGCTGTCGGCAGCTCCTTCCTCGGTCAGCCCCAAACCTCGGCAACCCATAATGATCAAGTCAGCTTCAATTTCATCAGCGACATCGCAGATGGTAAACGCAGGTTTGCCTTCCCGCTCGATCAGCTCGGTGGTAATGCCTTGATCGGAAAAGAGATTTTTAGCAGTTTGCAGTAACTCCGCGATCGCCTCTGGAGAAGCCATTTCAGCGCTGGGAGCTTCTTCTCCGGGTTCTGGCGTTTCTATTACAGACAAAATAATTAAGCGGCTGCGGTGAAAATTCACCAACTCTGCCACCGTATCGGCAGCTTGACGGGATTCGCGGCTTTGGTCAATCGGAAATAGAACAGTTTTAAACATGAGCGCAACTCCGAGACACAGAGCTAGGTAAAATGTGGACGACGCATAGCACAAACCCAACGAATAAATGGGGATGGATCTAGCAGGTTATCTACTCCTTTGAGTAGAAATACCTTGAACAGGTCACGGCTTGTTTTAATCTAATTAATAGGTACAAAGGCTCATTCAGGAGATTTTTCTGTGTCCAAAAAAACTGTAGCAAATTTATCGTCGTCCGATTTAGCTGGCAAGCGGGTTCTAGTCCGCGCTGACTTCAACGTACCCCTCGATGAGCAGGGTAATATCACAGACGATACTCGCATCCGGGCCGCTCTGCCAACCATCCAAGAGTTGACCTCGAAGGGAGCCAAGGTAATTTTGTGCAGCCACTTTGGACGGCCCAAAGGGGTAGATGACAGCTTGCGTCTGACTCCCGTAGCTAAGCGCCTCTCCGAGTTGCTCGGTAAAACCGTGGTCAAGACCGACGACTGCATCGGCGACGAAGCAGCTGCTAAAGTTGGTGCCTTGCAAAACGGTGATGTGCTGTTGCTAGAGAACGTCCGCTTCTACAAAGAAGAAGAAAAGAATGATCCTGAATTTGCCAAGAAGCTAGCCTCTGTTGCCGACTTGTACGTGAATGACGCTTTTGGTACCGCTCACCGGGCGCACGCTTCCACCGAAGGCGTGACCCACTACCTCAAGCCTTCCGTGGCTGGCTTCCTGATTGAGAAAGAACTCAAGTACCTACAAAACGCGATCGAGAATCCTCAACGTCCTTTGGCTGCTATTGTCGGTGGCTCCAAAGTTTCGAGCAAAATCGGTGTGATCGAAACCCTGCTCGACAAAGTAGACAAGCTGTTCATCGGCGGCGGCATGATCTTCACCTTCTACAAAGCTCGTGGCCTCAGCGTCGGTAAGTCTCTGGTTGAAGAAGATAAGCTAG
>DATNPE010000297.1:0-7809 GCA_036703355.1 Allocoleopsis sp.
GCAGCCGTCCCTCAGCGGGGGTTTGGGGGCAGGTGCCCCCAAGGGTTCGGTTTCCACAAACCAAAATACCCAACCATCAAGCCTGCAAAATCGTCTTAGAAACAATGCGAGTCTTCTTCCGATCCGCCTCCGACAACTCCTCCCCCGACTGCAACCGCGTCGCACTCGTCTGTAAAATCGTCGCTGCCCCCTGATCGCCCATCTGTAGCGCCGTCTTCGCCGCCGTTTGCAACATCGTCGCTGCCCCCACGCGATCGCCCTGCTGCAACTTCGCCTCCGCAATTTGAGTTTGCCGATACTTCGCTAACGCCAGAATGTGATGCTGCACCTCCATATCCACCGCAGGCTGAAACACACTCATTGCTGCCGCTTCCACCGGAACCATTTCCGAAATCAGCCCCTCCTGACCTTGCATCGGGTCGTCGTAGCGCACCTGCACTCGCGCGATCGCATGTTGGCCCTCAGGCAACGCCCCCACATATAAATTCGCCAAAACCACCCGTGGTACATCGGTCATCAAGTCGCCCAGGCGCACCGTACACCAATTGCCTTCCTGCTGCACAGGCAACTCCACCGTATCCGGAGCCACTTGCGCGATCGGCTTCAGATCGGCCAACCGCACCTGCGGCTCTAGCGCCAATTGCAAATAAGCATTGGTTAAACCCACCGCCTGTGCCCGACTAAACAAGCGACCAAAAACCTCCACCGCCTCGTCAGGATGCTGAATATAAGACAAACTACCTCCAGCAGCATCGGCAATTTTCTCTAAAATGTCCTGATTCCAGTGGTCGCCAAACCCCAAACTATTGAACGTCAGGTTGTAGCTGGTAGCTAACTCTGCCAACTTGAGACAGCGCTGATTGTCGCCATGCTCATTTTCGCCATCGGTCAGCACAAACGCTTGCGAAACTGTATCCTTCTTGCCCTTGGCCAACTCTTCAATGCCTAAGCGCATCCCTTCATCGATCGCCGTGCCCCCTGCCGCCTTCAGTTGAGCAATCTGGGCCTTAATCCCCACCGGATTGTTGATTATCTGATTGGGAACCAGCACTTTGGCTTTGTGGTCAAAGACTACAACCGAAATGCGATCGCCCGGAGACAACTGATCAATCAACTGTTGCGCTGCCTGCTTTACTGTTTCTAGAGGCCGCCCATTCATTGAGCCGCTGTGATCCAAGATCAAGCACAAATTCAGGGGCACGGTGCGATCGCTGGCTTCTGGAATCGCGGATACCGAAATCGCTAGCTGCCGCTGGCTACTCGATTGCGTCGCATCTAGGTGGCGATCGTTGAGGGCAGGTTGCAGGCTGACTTTCATAACCGAGGCTCCTGGGCAGGCAAATAGAGGCGGGTATTAATAACCTCATCATCCACAACGAACGCTACGGAATCAGGAGGCAATTTCTCCCACAAATCGAGCTAAAACCGCGCCATTTTGGCTCGAAAAGCAGCAGTCCAGCGTTCAAAGTCAAGGGCGCGCTACTATTGTTAAAAATAGCGCCATTATTACAGGCAAAGACACGGACAGGCTATGAACTTACCGATCCAAGCCGTTCAATCTCCCTACTACGGAGATGCGTTCTCTCGAACCCCCCCACCCGATTTACCCTCCTTGCTACTGAAGGAGCGGATCGTTTATCTAGGAATGCCACTAGTCCCCGCCGTGACTGAGCTGGTCATTGCAGAATTGTTGTACCTACAGTACGAAGACCCGGAAAAACCAATCAAAATCTACATTAACTCCACTGGGACTTCTAGCTATAATGGCGAACCCATTGGCTTTGAAACCGAAGCCTTTGCCATCTGCGACACTATGAAGTACATCAAGCCCCCCATTCACACCATTTGCCTCGGCTCCGCAATGGGAATGGCGGCCATGCTTCTGTCTGCGGGTACCAAAGGCTGCCGAGCCAGCTTGCCCAATGCCACCATCGTGTTGCATCAACCCAAGAGCTACGCTCGCGGCCAAGCCACCGATATTCAAATTCGGGCTAAAGAAGTCCTAGCTAACAAAAAAACGATGGTCGATATTCTGTCCGAGAATACTGGCCAAGCGCCCGAAAAAATCTCCAAGGACATGGATCGCATCTTCTATATCACTCCTCAGGAAGCTGTCAGCTACGGCTTGATTGACCGAGTCTTAGAAAGAGAAGACCTGGCTCATCCTCCTCTCCCCGCAGGAGTGATTTAAAAGTGAGGAGTTAGGAGCCAGGCGTCAGAAGCCAGAAGTTAGAATTAATAGACTTCTCCTTACTCCTTACCCCACCCTGCGGGAACGCTTCCAGCGAACACCCCTCACTAACCCACCCCCTCACCTCATTGATTGATGGAGCATTATTATGCCGATTGGCGTTCCTAAGGTTCCCTACCGGATGCCGGGGGAACAATTTACCCAGTGGATCGACATCTACAACCGCCTCTACCGCGAACGGATCATTTTCTTAGGGCGGGATGTGGATGATGAGATTGCCAACCAGATCATTGCGGTGATGCTGTACCTGGATTCAGAAGATCCTGGCAAAGATATTTACCTCTACATCAACTCCCCTGGCGGGATGGTCACATCTGGCATGGCAATCTACGACACCATGCAGCACATCAAATCTGACGTGGTGACCATTTGTGTTGGCTTGGCTGCTTCAATGGGTTCCTTCTTGCTCGCCGCTGGGACCAAAGGTAAGCGTTTAGCCCTGCCCCACTCACGGATCATGATTCACCAGCCTTCTGGTGGCACCCGTGGTCAAGCGACTGATATTGAGATTGAAGCGCGAGAGATTCTACGAATCCGCCGTCAGCTCAACCAGATTTACGCTGACAAGACGGGCCAAACCCTAGAGAAGATCGAGAAGGACATGGATCGGGACTTCTTCATGTCAGCCCACGAAGCCAAAGAATACGGCTTGGTCGATCGCGTCCTAGACGATCGCGCCCCCTAACCACCCAGTAGGAGTCAAGCATCCATGAAGCCTGCATGGATTTCTTGATTCTTGCTGAGATGTCAATCTATCTTTAGTAATGGCAGAATCTGATAATTCTGCCATTTTTCATGTTGATGAATCTTGCAGATTGCTACCGCTTGTTAGGGCTGCGCTCCGGTGCTGCCTTTTCTGAGATCAAAGCGTCCTACCGCCGATTAGCGCGGCAGTATCATCCTGATGTGAATCCAGGAGATCAACGCGCTAAAGAAAAGTTTATTGAGCTGACGGCAGCCTACAAGATGCTTTTGAGTACTGTGAAATCGTCGGAGGGGAAGGGTAGCCAAGGCACAGCTAGCAATTCAACCGCAGCACCCACTCCTAAGTCTCCGCCTCCGACCCCCAAAACCACGGTTAAGCAAACTAAACCGGAACCTCAGATTAAGGTCACCAAGAAGACTCCCAAAGTCGAATTTAATCCGCAGCTCTCTGATGTGGAGCGCAAACTGAAGCAAACAGTTTACCAGCAGCTCCAGCAGTTATTGAAGGAGCAGCGGTTTCCTAAAGCTGTGACGATTGTAGAAGGGCTAGCCCAACGCGTTCCCCAAGACCCAGAAGTACGACAATGGCAGGCGATCGTCTATCAACGTCTAGGTCGCAGTTTAGTCAGCCAAAAACAATTCGATAAAGCCCGTATTTATCTAAAAAAAGCCCTCCGCACCGATCCCCACAACCGATCGCTCTGGGCCGAAGTCGAAAAAGAATTTCGCCGCATCGAGCAAATGCTTTAGACGAAGTAGGAGAGCGATCGCCTAATCAGCTTAAGGAAGGTCAAATTTTACCGATGTAGGCGTACTGCTCCAATACGAATCGATTAAATCTTCAATATCTTTGCACTTTTTTGTATTTTTAAACAGATTAGCTAGGTAGGAATCTGGATACTTTTCATTGATCGCCCTTGCTGTCACATCAACTGCACGTTCAGTAGTCTCTGGAATTAAGCCTAAAAGATCTTGTAAATCCTTTTTAGGATCGTCAAGATTACCAAGAGGTATATATCGAAATACCTGCCGAGCAAGAAACCTATTGCCGTGAACAGGTAACATCGTTTCTCGCCCCTGGCGCTTCCGTCGCTCGTTCTGTAAATGCTCTTCTATTGCACGGTGAATCTGCACAAGCTTCCAGAGCCTAATACTGGAAAGACTTAGATTAAAAAGAGCTTTGTACGGTGCTTTAGACACATCCTCATATAAAAGACTTACCTTGTTTTTGGCTTGCACTGCATAGGCAAGCTCAGGATGTGCACATGCAACAGCAACGATAGCCTCTGAAAAATCAAATCCAATTTTAGGATCGCGAACGCTATACCCAGCCTTATAGACGTACTCGATGCCTTCTAATTGCAATTCAGTTCGTATACGTTCCTGATTATCAGTATCAAGAGAAACAAAGTCACGACTGTCAATACGATTTTGGGTGTTTGTTGTTCTTGTAACCCGTATAGAAAAATTTTCTGGACAATCCTCAAGTGAAATAAAGCGAATTGTGACAGATGCCTTTGCAACCTGATCAGGCGATTTCGCGTTTGCAGTTGCAATAGCACCTACAGTCTGTGCCCCATTTACAATACTCACATCAAAGCATTCAAATACACCAGTTTCATGAGAGTTACCCCCTAATGGTTTTTTCCGAATCTTGCCACATAAAGCTGTTATGCCGTTATTGAAATACCAAAATCTCTCTGGTTCAGACAATAATGTTTCAACAATACTTTGATTAATTTCTGTCTCACCCAAAAATGAGCGAATATTTGGCATAAAAAGCTTTGGGTAATGGTTGTTCCACCAATTAGCAACTTCAGTGGCTGAAACAAGACCATAATACGCAGAATATGGTTCTCTAACTTGTCCCCAATCCTTCAGAATTACATCAAAGTTAATTGGCGCTCCTAATGTGCCACTGGCCACGATTCCATGCAAGTTACCTTGACGTAGAACTCTTAACTCCACAACTTCTGAAGGATCATTCATATCTTTCAGAAACTCATCAAGATCGCGCTGAACATCCCTACCTAAATTTGCCTGTCCAGTATAAGCCAGCAAGAGAACTATGCGATTTGCATTGTTTAATGCATCTAGAATTTCAGTTGAACGATTTTTAATCTTGTCATTAAATCGATCAAACTTAGCATTAATAAGAGCTTTAACACCATTAATAAATTTTAGGGAATCACCTTGATCAATGCTGCCTGTACCGTCATTCTTCCATTTAGTCTGAACAAGATATAGAACTTTTTCTCGGCCATCGAAATGGATAGCATCAATTCCAGAATCGTGATACCCATCAGTTACACATAGCGCAGCCTGATCAGGATTTAGATCAGCAGCAACCAAGATAGAAAATGCGGCCAGAGAGCGAGTTAAAAAAGCAGACTCTTGCTCTTCCTGCGATTTCCCTATGTAATCAGCCAAGTCAATCAAATTTGCAAATAATGATTTTAGTTTTGCCTCTATCTGGCGGACGTGAATAATACTCATAGGAATTTCAATTATTTAGAAAAAGTAGTGTTTAAAAAATCAACTATGTTCTACGCATATGTATGCCAGCTAATCTCTTCTCTAACTATCATTGATTTAAGTTCATCTGTCGTATGGCAATATCTCCAAATCGGATTCGCTCAGCCTAACTCTAAGAACTGACTTATAAAGTAAATTGCGAGGATACAATTTATTCCAGCTAAATATGGCCAGTACACTGAATTGACTGCTGTTTAGTGAATTTATCGCCACATCCTGTTGCACATTAAACATCATCTCAAGGAGATGTGCAAAGCTGACATCGAAGCTTTTTTGAGCGCCAAGCCAATTCATAGAGCTATCATGCGATATCTCCTGCGATCAACCTATTTTGTATCTGACCTTTTCGCGTTAAAAGTTCGACGTTCAGACTTTCCACGCTGAGGGGAAACCTTAACCTTTTTAGGTGATGTGAACTGAGGACAAACCCATTAAGCTATAGTGCAATCTCCGGTGCCTAGACGTAGGCCAGAGGTGGGGTGCTAATGATTGCGCAACAGAGCCAAAAAGAATTGAAGCGGGGTATCCGCTGGCTGGCTTATTCTGGTGTTTTGACACTGGTCAGTGTGGGAGGTTGGCTGGCTTATAGCCAATGGAGCCAAGCCGCTAAACCGATCGCGGCTCCTATCGTGACGGTAGAGCGAGACACCATCGAGACCACGATTAACGAAAGTGGCACCGTAGAGCTGCGCGAGCAACAAACCTTAAAGTCACCCACAGAAGGCGCGGTCGATCAAGTACTGGTGCAACCCGGGGACACTGTAAAAGCGGGTCAAACACTGGTAGTGCTGCGGTATCCCGAACGCCAAACGGCTTTAGCTAATCAACAGGTCAAAATTCAGAAGCAAGCCCTGACCCTAGAGCGCGATCGCCAAAAAATTCTAGAACTGCAAGAACAACTCGCAGACGAAGAGCGAGAACAGCAGAAGCTGGAAAACCTATCAAAACAAGGAGCGCTGGCTCAGCAAAGAGTGCAAGAGCAAGTAACGAAGGTGCGAGAATTGCGAACCAACTTACGTAACACCGAGTCGAATGTTCGTACCGGAACCCTAGAGCTAGAGAGCTTGCAGCTAGAGAAACAGCGAATTCAGCAGCAGTTACGCGATACCGTAGTGACTGCGCCGATTGATGGGCTGATTTTGGATGTCAAAGTCAAAGATGGGGATGGCGTTGAAGTGCGTACTGACTTGCTGACCTTGGGCGATCCCAGCCAGGAACTCGTGACGCTACAACTCTCAACGCTGAACGCCGCGCGAGTCAAGGTAAATCAACCTGCCCGAATTACCGTGATTGGACCCGATAAACAGGCATATACCGGAAGAGTGCAAAGTTTATATCCCCAGGCGATCGCGCCAGAGACTCAAGGCCAAAACAGTCGCTCCGGTGGTTCTAGTCAATCCAGTCAAGCCACGGTGCCAGCGACAGTTCGCTTAGATCGGCCTACCCGCAGTTTGATTCCAGGCAGCCAGGTCAACGTGGAGTTAGTGATTGAGCAACGTCCAGACGTAGTGGCTCTGAACACGGAAGCGATTCAGCGTACTGGAGCGACACCGTTTGTGTGGGTGCAAGATGATGCAGGTAAAGCCGAGAAGCGTTCTGTCAGTTTAGGCTTGGAAGGGTTAGTCACAGTTGAGGTGAAATCAGGTTTGCAACCAGGCGAGAAGGTGATTCTGCCACCTCCCGAGTCCCCCCTCCAGCCAGGCATGAAGGTGACACCGCAAAGTGAGGCTAAACCCAGTGTTGCGCCAACTCCGAGCCAGTGATGATGGAACGCGATCGCCAGTTTAACAAAACATAAATGATGCGATGAGTCTTGCTTTCGCCGATTTACTGAAATTAACCTGTCGTTCTCTAGCAGGAAATCCCCTACGCTCCTCTCTGACTCTGCTAGGCGTATTCATGGGTGTGGGTGCAGTCTACGCCACGTTGCAGGTAGGCAAGATCAGTCAAGCCGTGATTGCGGCAGAATTAGCCAAGCGAGACGCTCCGCAAATCATGGTTTTCCCAAAGTGGGACTTTAGAGGGGGTGCGCCTGCTCAGTTAAAGACTGAGGACATGGAGTTTTTGCGGCAGCGGTTGCCTCAACTCCAAGCCATTAGTGCAGCGGATTGGGCAGGAGGGAAGCAAGTGCTGTTCCAGGATCGCGAAGCCACTCCCTTTATGATTGCGGTGTCCCAAGATTTTTTACGTACGTCAGGCCGTAAGTTGGTGGCAGGTCGCTTTTTTACCGCAGCAGACTTTGCCAGTTACCGCCCCGTCGCGGTGATTGATCAGTTTTTGTCTCAGAAACTATTTGAAACTCAAGACGCGATCGGTCA
>DATNPE010000298.1:0-4413 GCA_036703355.1 Allocoleopsis sp.
GTGGAATGCCCCCAACCCACTTTGGGAGTTTTGACATCGTGGTATTCCTGGTCGGTGTAACAGGCGTCGTAGATGAGCAAGTCAGCATTGCGGGCCAGGTGTAGCAGGTTCTCGTCGAGGTGGTCGGCAAAATGTTCGGTATCGGTCGCATAGACTGCTGTCCGACCGCGCCAAGTAATGCGGTAACCCATCGCTGTGTTGGGATGGTTCAAGGGGCCTGTTTCAATCGTGATGTCGTCTAGGTTTACCACATCACCCGGAGTCAAGTCATAAAACTTGAGGTCCGACTGCATCACCTGAATCGGCACTGGAAAGTTAGGATGCAACATTTGATCACTCAAACGCTGCTTCATCGTGGCTCCATTCGGCGCGATCGCTCCGTAGATATGGAAGCAGTTCCCTGGAATGAAGGCGGGGGTGAAAAAGGGAAAGCCTTGGATGTGGTCCCAATGGGAGTGGGTAAACAGCATGTAAGCTTCTACTGGCATATGCTGTAGTAGCTCGCGGCCTAACACGCGCAAACCAGTACCGCCATCAAAGATGAGCCGCTTGCCGCCAATTCGCATCTCGACGCAAGAGGTATTGCCTCCATAGCGGACCGTTTCAGCTCCAGGAGCAGGAATGCTGCCACGAACGCCCCAAAAATGCACTAGGAACTCATCAGAACCCGGATTAGTGGTCTGGGGGTCTGGCTGGGCAGACTGTAGGTTCTGTGCAGGTGAATTAGACTCTGACATCTTCGATCAAACCAGGCCTTGGTAGCATGTGATTGTATCGGAGCACTTCCGCGAGTCGATTGCGCTCATCCACTAAAACAACGGTGGGAGAGTGAGTTGTGGCCTCTATTGCATCGAACTGCGCGTAAGTCATAATAATGACGCGATCGCCTTTCATACCGAGACGGGCAGCAGCACCATTCAGTTCAACTGCTCCAGAATTAGCCGGGGCTGGAATTGCATAGGTGATGAGTCGCTCGCCGTTAGCCACATTGACGACTTGCACTTGCTCATAAGGTAAAATTCCCGCTGCATCCAATAAAACCTCGTCAATACTGATGCTACCCACATAATCGAGATTGGCAGCAGTGAGCGTGCAACTGTGAATTTTGGCTAAGAGGAGCGTCCGCTGCATAGTCTAGAAAAGTCTTCTAAAGGAAAAAGTGTAAAGCCTGAGATCACCCCAACACCTTAATTAATTATGTACACTCCCGTTTCGTCTATACTGGCACAAGTTATTAAGGTCGGGAAGATTTTGGGATCGACTAGGTAAATACTAGCAGCGCAATTCCGCTGATTGTCATCATTGTGCTGACTAGAAATTAAAACTCACCCTGTTTGCGGCACCCCTCTCCTGTAGGAGAGGGGACGGGGGAGAGGTCAGCTCAAACCAAAAATTTGAACATCCCTAGCTCCATACTTTTAACTTCTCAGTGACTCTTAGAACCAGAGTTTCAGCCTTTTTCGCTGCCTGCTTTGATGCATTCTTCCACTAAGGGCATGACCTGATCTACGTCTTTCCAGCCCAAAATTTCAGTGACTTTTTTCTCCAGGTTCTTGTAAGTTCTGAAGAACTCGGCGATTTCGTCTAGACGGTGTTGAGCAATGTCTTTCAGAGACTTGACGTGAGCGTAACGAGGGTCTTTGTCAGGAACACAAAGAATTTTTTCGTCGCGATCGCCCCCGTCAATCATCTCTAGCATCCCAATGGGACGAGCAGCAATGACGCACCCTGGAAAAGTGGGCTGATCCATAATTACCATGCCATCGAGAGGATCGCCGTCATCCGCCAGTGTATTGGGCACAAAGCCGTAGTCGTATGGGTACTGAACCGAGGCGTAGAGGACGCGATCGAGTGCAAAGGCTTGCAGGTCTTTGTCGTACTCGTACTTATTTTTGCTGCCCGCAGGAATTTCGATTAGGACGTTGATCAAACCTGCTTTAGGTTGTGCAGGAATGCGTGATAAGTCCACAGTATTTCTCCAAGTTAACAGAATACAGAGGCGGTCAATTGAAAGTGAAAAGATGCCAGGTAGACATCTAGAAAATTGGCTGAGCTAGCCAACTTCATATAGGCACCAGCAAAGTGAAGAGTCTTGAGATAAAACTCTTCGCTTTACTTTCACCCAATTCAAGAACTCTGGACTGAGCTAAACATCACGAATGATATTCAACCAGTTCGCACGAGTTACTTAGCATTTTAGGGGAATACGGTAAACGCCGAACTGCCAATACAGGGTCTCATGATCCTGCTGATGCGATCGCGGTTACGGCTAGACAACTTTTGAGAAAACTTTTGGGGGTAGTAATGGCGGTACAACTGAAAGCTGTAGAGTTCCAATCAGGATTAATCGCCTTGGAACCAACAACTCTAGACTGACCAACACTGCCTCAAGTCTGTTTACATGACTCGCATTAGTTCTCCTAATTCCTTGATTCCGGTCGTGAACTTGATTCGGGAAGTGAATAAGTTGTGGTCGGTTGCAAGGACTCTACTCTGCTAGGTGAATAATGGGCAATCACATAGATGGGTAAGGTTAAGGTCAATAAAGCAATCGCAGTTCCAACAACATCTGCCAACCTGTGACTAGGTCGGTCGGGAGCGTTGGCGGATGGGCCACCTGATTCCATAAAAGGTTTAGTTTTTTAACTAACTCTGCTAGGTTAACTTGCTAGAGGGGGGAGTCGTCAGCCCCTCTAGATATAATTTTAGCTATTCCCGCAGAAGGGACTGTTCTTAAGCTAACAGTCTCAAGACTTCACATTCGAGCTTTGAGATTCCAGTAGTTGGTGAATACTCTGTAGTTCTGCCAGAATTGCCCGCAAAACTTCTAGACTGGCGTTTTGAGCGGACTCTTGTACTTCAATGGTGACTTGCCGAATCCCTAAAACATCTTTAGCGAATCGGGCTACTTCGTTGGGATGAAATAGCAGTGGATCGTTAGGGTTGAGGCGTAATTCTGGATTCAGGCGCTTGGGATCGTAGGCTGAGTTGAGTTCTTGAGGGTCAGTATTGGCATATCGATACACGGAGGCTCGTGAGCGGTTGAGCGCTTTCTGTACTGCTTCCACATCCATCAACTCAGGCTGAGCCGTTCCAATTTCAAGTTCCATGCGTCGATTTCTACTGTATTAACTTAAGACTGGTAATCTCAATCTTACAATCTTATGCTCTTAAGCCAGTCTGGACTCGCCACAAGCTCGCGTAAATGCCTGAGCGATCGAGGAGTTGTTCGTGTCGTCCTTTTTCGACTAGGCGGCCTTGCTCCATGACATAAATACAGTCGGCATTGCGAACGGTGGAGAGACGGTGTGCGATCGCAATGGTGGTGCGGTTTTGGGTGATGGTTTCAAGAGATTTCTGGATGGCGGCTTCGGTTTCGTTATCGACGGCAGAGGTGGCTTCATCCAAAATCAAAATCGGTGGGTCTTTCAGGACCGCACGGGCGATCGCGAGGCGTTGGCGTTGGCCTCCTGATAGTTTCTGGCCCCGCTCACCCACAATCGTGTCGTAGCCCTGGGGTAATTGCATGATGAAGTCGTGGGCTTCTGCGACTTTGGCGGCAGCAATAATTTCGTCCCAAGTGGCTTGGGGGCTACCGTAGGCGATATTGTCTCTCACCGTGCCATGAAACAGAAACACGTCTTGACTGACCAAGCCGATCGCGCCTCGCAAATCTTGTAACTGCAAATCCTGTAAGGGAATGCCATCGAGGGTGATGATTCCCGATTGAATTTCGTACAGTCGCAGCAGCAACTTAACGAGGGTACTTTTGCCAGAACCTGTAGAACCGACAATCGCGATGGTTTTTCCGGCGGGAATGTGTAGCGATAAATCTTCGATTACGGGTCGGCGATCGCGGTAGGCAAACGTGACATGCTGCAAATCTACTTCGCCTCGCACTGATTTCACAGGTAGAGACAAATGACCCGAATGGATTTCAATTGGGGTGTCCAGCAGGTTCATCACTCGGTTCGTGGAAGCCATCGCCCGCTGGTACTGGTCCAAGGTTTCACCGAGGCGCGTCAGCGGCCACAACAAGCGCTGGGTGAGAAACACCATGACGCTATAACTGCCCACGGAGAGTCTGCCAGCCACCGCTTCCATCCCACCTAGCAAAAGAATGGCAATGAAGCCAAATAGAATAATGATGCGAATTAAAGGCACAAAAGCGGCACTGAGGCGAATAGCGCGGTGGTTGCTGCGACGATAAGCTTCACTTTCTGCGGCAATCCGCGATCGCTCATAGCTCTCAGTCGTGAAGCTTTTGATTGTAGTAATGCCGCTGAGGTTGTTTGAGAGCTGACCATTGAGCAAGCCGACTTTTTCTCGTACTTCGGCATAGCGAGGAGCTAACCGTTTTTGAAAGGCGATCGAACCCCACAAAATAAACGGCATGGGTAGCATAGCCAACCA
>DATNPE010000299.1:0-3399 GCA_036703355.1 Allocoleopsis sp.
GGCAACATTGAGTACTTAGGACGACGAGATCAACAGGTTAAAATTCGTGGATTTCGGGTGGAATTGGGGGCGATCGCATCCATTCTCACTCAGCACCCTGGTGTGCAAGATGCCGTGGTGATTGTTCATGAGGAAGCATCCCAGCCCCAGCGACTCATTGCCTATGTGGTATCGCCATCACAGACAGTAGATTTGGTGGGTTCCCTCCGAACCACTCTAAAGGCGGAATTGCCATCCTACATGGTGCCCTCGGATATTGTGGTTTTGGAGGCGCTGCCGCTGACACCCAATGGCAAAATCGATCGCAAAGCTCTCCCATTGCCTGAGCTTCAGGAGGTTGCCATCTCCAATCAGGCGCGATCGCCTGTGGAGGAAGTCTTAACCGGAATCTGGGCACAGGTTTTAGGACTAGAGAATGTCGGTATTTACGATAACTTCTTTGACTTGGGCGGACATTCGCTTCTGGCAACGCAAGTGATCTCTCGGCTCAATCGGGCTTTTCAGCTTGAATTACCCCTCCGAGACTTGTTTGAAGCACCGACCGTGGCAGGATTGGCAGCACGCATCGAGACTGCGCTACGGTCCACCTCAGGAGCACCAATTCCAACCATTCAGCCGCTTTCAAGCAAACAGACTATCTTTCCGCTCTCCTTTGCTCAGCGGCGACTGTGGGTGTTGGATCAGCTCGAACCGGGGAATCCCTTTTACAACATCCCCATTGCCGTGAAGTTAAGTGGTGCATTAGAGATCGCGGCCTTAGAGCAGAGTTTCCAGGAGATGATCCAGCGCCATGCCAACCTGCGAACCACCTTCACCACCGTAGAGGGAGAACCTGTCCAAGCGATCGCGCCTCATCTCTCATTCGAGCTGCCCATCATCGATCTGCAAGCCTTACCACCCGCAGAACAAACCGTTGAAGTTCAGCGGCTCATCAGTGAAGAAGCCCAACATGCTTTTGATCTGTCTCAAGGACCACTGCTACGAGCAACACTACTTAAACTCAGTGACTCTGAACATATCCTGCTGCTAAATCTCCATCACATCATCTCAGATGCTTGGTCAATGGGCGTTTTGGTACGAGAACTGGCGGATTTGTACGCAATATTCATCAGCCATTCTCCCTCACTCCTCTCCCCTCACTCCTCTCCCCTCACTCCTCTCCCCATTCAATATCCTGATTTTGCCTTGTGGCAACAGCAGTGGTTGCAGAGCGATCGCTATCAAGCCCAACTGGATTACTGGAAACAGCAACTTGGTGGATTGCCTGTTTTAGCCTTGCCAACGGATTATCCCCGTCCAGCAGTGCAAAGTTTCCGGGGGGCGAGTCATAGGATTCAACTCTCCAAGGATTTATCTCAACAATTGCGATCGCTCAGCCAGCAGTCAGGCGTGACGCTGTTCATGACTTTGCTAACTGCCTTTGAAGCATTGCTACACTGGTACACCGGGCAGGAGGATTTAGTAGTCGGCACAGATATCGCTAATCGTCACCCAGTGGAAACCGAGGGCTTGATTGGTTTCTTTGTCAATCAACTGGTGTTGCGGACGGATGCTTCAGGCAATCCTACCCTGACCGATCTACTGCATCGCGTTCGCCAGGTGACTTTAGACGCTTACACTCATCAAGACTTGCCCTTTGATCACTTGGTGGAAGCTTTGAATCCGCCACGGGATTTGAGCCGTACGCCCCTATTTCAAGTGAAGTTTGTGCTACAAAATGCGCCGATGCCCTCCCTATCTCTTGCCGATCTGAATTTGGAAGTGTTGGAAGTCGATCGCGGCACGGCCAAATTTGACCTCTTGATCAATCTGGCAGATACACCAGAAGGCATCCAAGGCTCGCTCTACTACAGCACCGATTTGTTTGAAGCTGCCAGTATGACTCGACTGTGGGAACGATTTGAATTTGCCCTGCAATATCTGGTGACTCAACCAGAAAGCCATCTGAGCGATTTGGCGATCGCTCTCACTGAAGCTGACCGTGCCCAACATCGGCGATCGCAGCAGCAAAAATTACGCCAAATGCGCCGCAAGGTCACACCGATTTCGTAAATCACCTCTCCCTCCCAGCCTTCCTCTCCTACGAGGAGAGGGAGGAGCAAGAATTCTTCCTCAAATAACTCGCACCATGCAACAGCTCACTCAACCCTCGGCAAACCTGGAAGGCTACGAACTCTCTCCGCAGCAAAAGCACCTGTGGATTGTGCATCAACTCACCGGAGCCAAAACGGTTCAGCCTTATCGAGTTCAGGCAGCCATCTCCATTACAGGCGCGATCGCTCCCGCGATTTTTCAAGCCACTCTCCAGGACGTCATCGATCGCCATGAGATTTTGCGAACCACCTTCCAAGCGGTTCCTGGTTTGGATTTGCCCCTTCAGGTAATTCAAAAGACCCCCACTGAGGCGATCGCCACGCTCGATTGGAGCCACCTTTCAGAGCCCGATCAAGCGGTTGAATTAAAGAATCTGTGGCAACAGTGGCAAGCGCAGAATCTACCCCTAGAGCAGAGTTTGCAGTGGTGCTTGATTCGCCAGTCGCCCGAAAAACATTGCCTGCTGCTGAGTTTGTCTGCCCTTTGTGGTGATGCAGTCACCCTGAAGAATTTGGTGCAGGAGATTGCCCGACTGTATGCTGTGCGTATAGAAGCGTCTTCCTCCGCAGAAGAAACATTAGAAGAGGAACCGTTGCAGTATGCAGACTTAGCCACTTGGCAAAATGAACTGTTACAAGAAAACAGCGCTACACCGAACTATTGGCGGAAGATTGAGGATACTGGGCTAGAAACGCTCTCGCTGCCTGTTCAACCCACTGAGAGATATGCGGCGCTACAGCCAGAAAAGCTGACTTGGACAGTTCCAGAGGCATTGGTGGCGCAAATGGAACATGGCGCGATCGCGAATTCTCTCCTCACGGTTTGGCAGGTTTTACTATGGCGGCTAACGGGGCAAGAAACACTAACGCTAGGTGTGAGTCTGGATGGCCGCAACTATGAGGAATTAGAGCCTGCGCTCGGTCTGCTGGCTCGTACCTTGCCGTTGTCGAGTCAGTTACAACCCGATTTAACTTTTCAACAAGCGCTGAAGCAGGTGCAAACCGCTCGGCAGGAGATGGCACTGCATCAAGATGCGTTTGCCTGGGCACAAGGGTTGTCGATTCAGGACGCAGGTTTAGAAACACGGGTTTTACCATTTGCGTTTGAGTTTATCGAGCAGTCTGACGTTTGGGAAACTGCGGGGATACGTTACGCGATCGCCCAAGTCGAAACCTGCACGGATTATTTCTGGATCAAGCTGTGCGGAATTCAGCAGGCGGATGGCCTCACAGTCGAGCTACATTACAACGCCGCACAGTTCACGGCAGCAGACATGCAGCGGTTGTTTGAGGAACTGCAAACCCT
>DATNPE010000300.1:0-7633 GCA_036703355.1 Allocoleopsis sp.
GGTTCAGCCGCTGCATCTTGCAGATTTTCTCCGGTTAAACCAGTCCGCTCAAAGAGTTCTGCGATCGCGGCATTACTGCGCTTCAGGGCTGCTTGGTTCTCGGCTAGCGCGGCTTCATTGCCCGCACCTTGCTTCTGCAACTCGGCCTGCTTCGCGAGCAACTCCTGCCGAACTTGGAACTCTACAGCTAACTGAGCTTCCGTTCCTGGCTTTTGCTGGCGGAAGTCTAACTGGGCGGTACCACCTAACACCCGCTCTGCCTGTTCGGGATCGCTAACACCAGGGAGTTGGACGAGCAACTGGTCTTCCCCGACGGTCTGCACCACCGATTCAGACACCCCTAATCCGTTGATCCGTCCTTCTACGACCCGCTGCACCGCTTCCATGACGCGAGGCGTGATTTCTTTCACGTTCTCGGAGGGTTTCACTTGCAGAGTCAGTTGCGAGCCACCTTGCAAGTCCAGCCCTAGCCGCACTGGAACCTTCGCGATCGTCACGACTGAGGCGATGACGAGGACAATAATTAAAGCTAATAGTGAACGCTGTCTTTGCATAAGTCCTGAGTTGGGAATTTTGAGTGTTGAGTTGGCATGAAGCTACTCAATTCAAACCTCAACACTCAAACCTATCTTAGCTACACCCGGAGAGCCACCATTTTTTGCACAGCTTCAACAATTTGCTGTGGCTGCACAATGGTTAGGTTTTCTAGGGTACCGTTGTAAGGCGTGGGGATGTCTTGGGAGGAGAGACGCAATACGGGAGCATCGAGTTCATCAAACAGGCGATCGTTGATGGAAGCGATCAGCTCTGCCGCAATCCCCCCTGTTCTCATACATTCTTCGACGATGATCACCCGGTGGGTTTTGCGAACCGAAGCGCCAATGGTGTCAAAATCCAAGGGTTTGAGAGAGATTAAATCAATCACCTCTGGGTCGTAACCATCTTTTTCCAAGGTCTTAACCGCTTGGAGCACATGGTGACGCATCCGCGAGTAGGTCAAGATCGTCACGTCTTTGCCTTGCCGCACCACTTCCGCTTTATCTAGGGGCAGTGTGTACTCGGTTTCTGGCAGATTTTCCTTCAAGTTATACAGCAGCACATGCTCGAAGAAGAGAACGGGGTTGTTGTCGCGGATGGCAGACTTCAATAAGCCTTTAGCGTTGTAAGGCGTGGAGCAAGCCACAATTTTGAGGCCAGGAACTGCCTGGAAGTAAGCTTCTAGACGCTGGGAGTGTTCTGCCCCCAACTGACGACCCACACCACCAGGTCCGCGAATCACCATTGGGATTTTGTAGTTGCCGCCGGAGGTGTAGCGCAGCATCCCGGCGTTGTTAGCAATTTGGTTGAAGGCCAGCAGCAAGAAGCCCATGTTCATGCCTTCGATGATCGGGCGCAACCCAGTCATGGCGGCTCCCACTGCCATGCCTGTAAAGCTGTTTTCAGCAATGGGCGTATCTAAAATCCGCAGCTCACCGTATTTTTTGTACAGATCTTTCGTGACTTTGTAGGAGCCGCCGTAGTGGCCTACATCTTCCCCCATCACGAGTACGGAGGGGTCGCGGGCCATTTCTTCGTCAATGGCCTCACGTAGGGCGTTAAACAAGAAAGTCTCTGCCATCGATACCTCTGAGTTGCGGCAACAGTCTAATGGTCGAAATTGCTTTGGATATCCAAATTAATAATCATAGCGGTTGAGGGCAGTCATCCGTATAGCGGATTTAGCTCTACTTTCGCGCGGTAGTTGAGGCGATCGCCCCCCAAAAGAGCAATACCCAAAAGCCAGCACACAAAAATCGGACAAGTAACTTACCTGTCCGATTCAAGGCTGCAAGGGTGACTCAGTTATTCATCTTCAGCAAACACGAAGCGATACAGCTCGCTCGCATCTGGTTCAGGGCTTTGTAGCGCAAACTCAACGCCCTCATCCACCGTGGCTTGAATTTTGCGCTCAATTTCTTTGAGCTCGTCTTGATTGGCTAGATTTTGCTCAACCATGTAAGCAGCAAACTTCTTAATGGGATCACGAGCCAACCAAGCTTCTTTTTCTGCTTTCGATCGCAGTTCATCTGGGTCAGCCAGAGAGTGACCTCGGAAGCGATAGGTGAGCGCTTCGATCAAGGTTGGTCCTTCGCCCGCCCGTGCCCGTGCCACAGCTTCTTGAGCCACAGCCCGTACGGCTAACACATCCATGCCATCGACTTCCACACCAGGCATCCCAAAGACGCTAGCTTTTTTGTAGATCTCAGGCTGAGAGGTGGCCCGCTCATGAGCCATGCCGATCGCCCATTTGTTGTTTTCGACTACAAACAGAATGGGGAGCTTCCACAGAGCCGCCATATTGAGGCACTCGAAGAACTGACCATTGTTGGTCGTGCCATCGCCAAAGAAACAAGCGGTGACTTGATCTGCCGTTTCATCACCCAACACTTCGCGGCGGTATTTGCTTTGGAACGCGGCACCTAAAGCAATGGGAATCCCCTCACCGATAAAGGCAAAGCCCCCTAGCAAATTGTGCTCTGCCGAGAACAGGTGCATGGAGCCACCCCGTCCTTTACTGCAACCAGTCGCTTTGCCGAATAGCTCTGCCATCACTTCCCGTGCTGGAACCCCTGCACTGAGGGCATGAACGTGATCGCGGTAGGTGCTGCAAACATAGTCCTCACCGGGTCGCATTGCTTGGATGACCCCTGTGGAGACAGCCTCTTGGCCGTTGTACAGGTGCACAAATCCAAACATTTTGCCCCGATAGTACATCTCCGCGCACTTGTCCTCGAAGAAGCGCCCCAAGATCATGTCTTCGTAGAGCCTTAAACCTTCTTCTCTATTGATTTGTGCCGAAGCAGCTTGAAATACTGGTAAAGTCCGTTCCTGAACCATTGATTTGTAGTACCCTCGCAGCAATACCCAAGCTAAATTTTATCGAGAATAGTTTGACTTCCTTAAAAAGAAAGTCGGCTTCATGTACTTGCCAGATCTCCCCAGTCTACTGAAAACGAAGGCATAGTGCTCTCAGTGTTTTGGCAATACCGGGTGAAGCTGCACACTAAATATCTGATGTGCTGAAGTGTTGACGTTTTGCCACCAGCACTTGAATCAAAATAGCGTCCTGATGAACCAAAAATCAAATTTTGTTACTTTTAGCTGACAGACCCAAGCCAGAGCGCAGACGGCCAGAAAAGTATGGTTTTGATTACCGGTTCAGTGCTGAGCTTGTTAAAACCTATATAAAAGTTATATGACTTGACGCAAATTTTTCCTTATCTTGGTACACTCCCCCAGTAAGGGTCACGGGTTATGATTGTGGCACTATCTTGACAACCAGTCGGTTGCCAAAGGTTAATATTTTGTTTCTTGCCGCTGGGGAAGTGAACCGTGCGAATTCCGCTCGATTACTACCGAATTTTGGGCCTGCCAATCCAGGCCACTGCTGAACAGTTGCAACAGGCCCATCGCGATCGCGCCTTGCAACTTCCTCGGCGTGAATATTCTGAGGCAGCGATCGCTGCCCGCAAACAGCTCTTGGATGAAGCCTATGCTGTTCTTTCTGATCCAGATCAGCGTCAGGCCTATGACACGAATTTTCTCGCCAAAACCTACGAGTTGGAACCCGATCGTCCTGGGACTTCTACGGCGATCGCTCCAGACTCCACCGAGACAGATAGCGATCCCTACGCCCCCAGCATCGACATTCATGATGATCAGCTGGTTGGTGCCCTCCTGATTCTGCTGGAACTAGGCGAGCATGAACTGTTACTGAAACTAGGTCGTACCTATCTCAGCAACAACAGCAGCCTCAAGAATGGTCGCTTTGGTGAACCGGATATTGTCTTTGCCGATGTCATCCTGACTGTGGCGATCGCTTGCTTGGAATTAGGGCGAGAGCAATGGCAACAGGGCCAATACGAAAATGCTGCCGAATCCTTGGAAGCAGGGCAAGAATTGCTCCTACGAGAAGGCTTGTTTGCAACGGTTCGGGGTGAAATCCAGACCGATCTTTACAAGCTGCGACCCTACCGAGTTTTAGAGCTACTAGCATTACCCGAAGAAAGCACAACCGAACGGCGGCAAGGGCTACGGCTACTGCGAGAGATGTTGCAAGAGCGCGGTGGCATTGATGGCACAGGCACCGACCAATCTGGCCTCAACATTGATGATTTTCTGCGCTTTATTCAGCAATTGCGTAGCTATTTGAGTGCGGCAGAGCAGCAAACCCTGTTTGAAGAAGAGGCGCGTCGTCCTTCGGCGGTGGCGACTTACTTAGCCGTTTATGCGCTGTTAGCTCAAGGCTTTGCTCAATGTGAACCTGCGCTGATTCGACGGGCGAAAGTGATGCTAGTGCGCTTGGGTAGTCGCCAAGATGTGCACTTAGAGCAAGCGGTTTGTGCCCTACTCCTCGGCCAAACCGAGGAAGCCAGCCGAGCCTTAGAACTCAGCCATGACTACGAACCACTAGCCTTCATTCGAGAGCATTCTCAAGGCTCGCCAGACCTCTTACCTGGGCTTTGTCTCTACAGCGAGCGCTGGCTGCAAGAAGAAGTTTTTCCTCATTTCCGAGATTTAGCTGCAAAGCAAGTGTCTCTGAAAGATTACTTTGCCGATGAGCAGGTACAAGCTTACTTAGAGGAGCTACCCAACGAAGCGCCTGCCACCAACGGCTGGGCCGCAACCACTGCATCCGTTGGAACCAACGGACAAGCTTATACCCGTAGCTCAGGCCAGTCTACGAACTGGCGTGACACCAGCAGCTATACTTCAGCCAATCCAGCCGCGACTCGATTGCAACAGCCAGCGGCAACGGAGCCGAGAGTATCTCCAGTGACTCGTGCGGCCACGGTTGTTTCTGCGGCAGCAGGGGCAGCTGAAACCGAGCTCGCCAACCCAGAGCCGCCCGCAACGATGCGTGTGCCATCGCCTACTACCCAACAACCCACTTCTGTGGTGGTGACAGGTAACGGTAGCACCAACGGCTCGCTGCGACCAGCGGCATCTAGTCAGGCTGGGACTGCGGCGAGAGAGCGATCGCGTGGTCAAGTGGCCAATGGCTATCGGGTTCCCGACCCGGAGGACTTACCGCCTCGACGGGGTGGAGATGGCACGGCAACGGCGACGAAAAAATCTAAGCCCGTTTTGCTGTTTGTGTTGGGCTTGCTGGGATTAGCAGCCCTGGGGTATCTCACGACTAAAGCCTTTGGTTGGATTGCAGGTACGTTGCAAGAATCGCGAGGGCCTAAATTAGAAGCGAATCAGCCGATGATCTTGCTCGATCAACCCCTCATTGCCGTCCCTGATCCTGAGGATGCAGCTCAGGCCGCAGCAGGCCCCTTGACTAAAGAAGCTGCTCAAACTGTGGTTCAGACTTGGCTTGCAGCTAAAGCGGCAGCGCTTGGCCCTAATCATGCAACCGAGCAGCTGAATCAAATTTTGGCCGAGGGGGCGCTGGCCCAATGGCAACAGCAAGCTGAAGATGACAAGCGCAGCAACTCCTATCGGCAGTATCAACATGCCATCCGGTCAATTGATGCGGTGGAAATGAGTGATGTGGACCCCAACCAAGCCAGGGTAGATGCCGAAGTCAGTGAAGCGGCGGCTTTCTACGTCAATGGCCAACTCGATCGCAGCTTGTCTTACACCAGTGACAGCATCCGGGTTCGATACAATCTGGTGCGCCGTGATGGTAAATGGCTGATTCGCGAAATGGATGTGCAGTAACGAAGCCATATAGCTGAATCCTCAGAATCAACTAGGGCGATCGCGAACCGCCGATGGGACCAGTGATAAGATTAGCCTGGGTTCCCAAACAACTACTGCAATAAAATGGCAACTATGTTATCGCTCGAAGCGACCAGGGCGCAACCTAACTTGAAATTGGGACGAGTTTTGATTGTCGAAGATGAAGAGCTGATTCGCGAGACGATCGCTTTAGCGTTGACAGAAGAAGGGTACGAAGTTTTAGTTGCCGAAGATGGTCGCAGTGTTTTAGAGTTAACCCTCAAATCTGAAGCGGGGGGTGAAACCGAGGCGGCTCAACTCGATCTGGTCATTCTTGACCTGATGTTGCCCTACATCAATGGGCTTGATTTGTGCCGTCTGATTCGACACGAAGGCAATAGTGTCCCCATTTTGATGCTGAGCGCTAAAGGTAGCGAAACCGATCGGGTCGTAGGCTTAGAAGTCGGAGCTGATGACTATCTCACCAAGCCCTTTGGTATGCGAGAACTGATCGCTCGTTGTCGAGCCTTGCTCCGCCGCCATCGCCATACTCAACCTGCCACCCAAGAGCCCAGCATTAAGTTTCAAGACATTACGCTCTATCCTCAAGAATGTCGGGTGATGGTGAGGGGAGAAGAAATTAATCTTTCACCTAAAGAATTTCGGATTCTAGAGCTGTTTATGACGCATCCCCGGCGAGTTTGGTCCAGAGAACAGTTGATTGAGCGAGTTTGGGGGCCTGACTTTATGGGAGACAGTAAAACGGTAGACGTTCATATCCGCTGGTTACGTGAGAAGCTAGAGCTTGATCCCAGCCATCCAGAATACTTGCTCACGGTTCGAGGATTTGGTTACCGATTCGGTTAAGCGGGTGCGCTGAAGTATTCCAGGGACTGCTGGACAGGTCAATTTTTGGTAGACGCTACGCGAAGACATTACTGCCTCTGCGATCGCAAGTACCGCCACTGTGGAATTCTTAGGGTTTCTGTTTGGACTCGCCATTGGTTTAACCCTTCTTGCTTGGTATCGTATCCGGTTAAACCACCGCCTCAATATCCTCGTTCGCGATCTACAGTCAGAGATTTGGGGTTCGCCGACTTCCCTGACCTCGCGCTTGACGTTAGCGATCGCCCACCAAAAAAACCTGAGTCAACAGCTCGAAAGAGACATTGAAACCTGGCGGCAGGTGCTTTTTAGTGCTCCTGTCGGTTATTTGCAGGTAGATGAAGATAATCAACTCGTTTGGTGTAACGCTCAAGCGCGGCAGATTTTGGGCATTCAACAGTGGGAATCGAGTAAGCCTCGCCTCTTGCTGGAGTTGGTGCGCTCCTACGAACTAGACCAACTGATTGAGCAAACCCGCGATGCTCAGCAACCTTGCCATAGCGAGTGGGTCTTTCACTTGAGCAGCCCTGATCTGGTCAGCATTTCCCGTCAGCCCACCTGCCCCTTGCGCGGCTATGGCTTACCGCTCCTAGGCGGCCAAGTGGGAGTGTTTCTAGAAAATCGCCAAGAAGCAGCAACCCTGGCTCAACAGCGCGATCGCTGGATTTCCGATGTCGCCCACGAACTCAAAACGCCCTTAACTTCCATCCGTTTAGTGGCAGAAACCTTGCAACCTCGCCTAGAGCCACCCCTGCGAAATTGGATCGATCGCTTGCTCAATGAAGCGATTCGTCTCAGCAACTTAGTCCAAGATCTGCTAGACCTCAAGCAAATTGAGCGGGGTGCTCCTTACTGCCTAAATCTGAGCCCTCTCAATCTGGCTGAATTGGTTCAATCTGCTTGGCTCAGCTTAGAACCCCTAGCCCGCAAAAAACAATTACAGCTGTTGTACCAAGGGCCTGATACAGCGATGATTCAAGCGGACGGTCCTAGGCTTTTCCGGGTCTTAATCAATTTGCTAGATAACAGTATCAGATAC
>DATNPE010000301.1:0-8508 GCA_036703355.1 Allocoleopsis sp.
CCCATTAAGCGTGAGTCATCTAATCAGCTAATTCTGATTATTTCTGTTGCTTCCTTCTTAATCACCTCAATTTCAGCAGGCTGCTCTTGGGCACTGAAATCATTTTTTCTGGAAACTCGTTATATTCCTTCAGGTTCGATGCTTCCCACTTTACAAATTGGCGATCGCCTCATCATCGATAAGTGGAGTTATCAACTGCAAACACCACAGCGCGGAGATTTAGCGGTTTTCAATCCAACTGAAGCGTTACAAGCCAAAGGTTTTCAAGACGCTTTCATTGCACGAATTATCGGCCTTCCGGGAGAAAAGATAGAAGTTAAGAATGGCAAAGTTTACATCAATAATCAAACGTTAGCAGAGCCATATATTGCCGAACCACCCCAGTATCAATGGGGACCAGTTCAAGTACCTCAAGATGCTTATGTCGTTTTAGGAGATAACCGAAACAATTCCTACGACAGTCATTATTGGGGATTTGTCCCTCGTGAACACTTAATCGGTAAAGTCTCTAAAAGATTCTGGCCTTTAGATCGAACTGGACCCGTTAAATAAGCAAAAACTCAAAGGTAGCTGTAATGAGGTACCCTTGAGTCAAAAGAAATTTTTGATAATTTAGCTATCTAGCTGATAAGCACAACTCAAGTGAAGCACTTTTCAAATTTACCTTGACTTGAATTGCGCTGATTCGCTCAAAGTAGCTACTACTTGTTGCGGTTAGAGAGCCATCTGGCTGCGACTAAACCTAAGGCAGCACCCACCATTGGATTGCTAAAGAACTTGATAATGCCGGGTTGGTCCGCCAAGACATCCCGGAAGATATCGGGGTGATTGTGGTAGGCAAAACTGGCCAACTTGGTCACATCATCAGCATTCATGCGGTTGGCGTGATGCGTGGAAAGGCCCAACTGCTGTTCTAAAGCGCGATCGCTCAATCCCCGCTCTTTAAAGTGCTTGAAGAACTCACGCGCCACATCATCTCGCTCATTGGGTTTAATTTGCGCGATCGCCTGCTGCAATTCAGGCTCCATTTGAGCCGCAGGAATCTTTTCTGGATGGAAGGAGCGACCAAACAAGTGCCGCCGCTCATCTCGCGAAGAACGCTGAGCAAAATCATCAAAATTTTGATAACTCTCTAAGGAAGAGTTGTCATCTAGTTGTTCGCTACTGCCATGAGCCAAATCGTTCATGATTTGACGCTTGTATTCTTCACTGCTAGTCACGGTATTAATCTCCTACTTGTCACCAGAGTTTTCGAAATATCTGCAAGTTGTAAAAGTTGTAAAAAGTGAATTAGAACGTTGCCTACCCCAATAAAAGTGGCTGATTCTTCCTAAGCTGCGCCCTATTGGTATTGCACTTGCTTAGAGCTAGCATCGTACCGAGCGGTCAAAATCAGCTGCTTATCAGGAGCGTACATCAAGACTGTCAAATCACGGTTGGGGGCACTCTGCCGAAAACCTTGCACCAAAGACTTGGCCAAAGGACGCACTTCATTAGGCTTCACTTGCGGTGAAATCACGACCCCCAGTTTGTCGTTGTCGCGCACATAAGCATCCTGAACCAGGCCGCGCCCTGTTTGCACAACCCAATTAGCAAAATTGCCACCTGCTGCTGTATTACCACGCTCTAATTGGCTGTATCCTGCTCGACTCTCAATTTGAGTCGGCTGATTGACAGATTGAGTGGTAGAAGGTCCGCCACAGGCAGTGGTAATCGTGAGAACCAGAACTAGAGCTAAAGCCGTGAGAAACTTACGACTGTGTTGGAGTAAATTCACGAGAGGTCTCCTTTGAAAACTTAAGCAGACAAATGAAACAAGCTGTTACTACTTTTTTAGAGTTATGGGTAGGTAATGAGCGTTTGCTACTAAGCCTATTGCCAAAAGACTAGATTTGAGTCAGCCCAAAACAGTATCTTTCAAAGTTAGATGAGACCTGCCAGTAAAGTGTCAGTTAAGACAATTAAATTGCAACCAACTCAAATAGAAAAACTAAAGATTACGGGTAGCTATTTTTAGCTACCCATTTTTTAGTTAAGCAATGCTAAGACTAGTCAATCGCTTTTTTGATATTGTCTTTGATGTCTTCTTTAGCGTGCTGAGCTTGAGATTCTACTTGTTTAGCTTGTCCCTCAGCTTGATCTTTGGGATCTCCAGTGATATTTCCCCAAGCTTCTTGAGCTTTACCTTCAATGTTTTTGCCAACAGCTTTAGCTCTATCTTCTGCGCTCATTTTATGTACTCCGTAATTTTCAAAACTTAGATCTAAATTTCAGGAGCGAGGGAAATTTCCACCTCACCTGATAAAACTAAATGTAGCGACAACTACGTTTAGAGCCATCTACCAGAAGTTGCATTCGTTCTGACTTTGCTTGTGCCCTTGGGTTTAGCCTAGAAGAATTACTATTCAAATCAATCAGGCTGGTACATACCCAAGCAGTCGTTAAAATTACAGGAACATCAGCATGAATTAAAAATTACGACTAAGCTACTATAAAGTTTAGAATTAAATTTAGATAATCAAAGGCTAAATCAAGCGATTCACTGACTCAAATTCCTCTATATTTCATCATTGTTCCAATTACTAATTGAGTTAGAATCACTGCGCTTTATCCCATTTAGGAAACTCAGAGCGAAACTTGAGTCATGCTAGTAAGAGCTTGAGTCGGTTGGGTATGGCTAGGACGGCGATCGCGACGCTTAGCGTGCTGTAGATGACCAAATGTACTACTAAAAATCGCTACACTAGTAGAGGTGTCTAGTCGGTTGCGGGTGAGTCAAAACTGCTGTGGCATGATGACATTGAATGACTCGAATGACTAAACATCAGCGTTGAGCATCCTGTCACTTGGGGCTGTTATTGAGTTGAGATTATGGCGCAATTCCAAATTAATGCTCCCTTCCAACCTACAGGGGACCAACCCAAGGCAATTCAACAACTAACGCAAAGTGTTCAGTCGGGTGAACGCTTCCAGACCTTGTTAGGGGCGACGGGTACTGGCAAAACCTTTACGATCGCCTCTGTGATCGAGAAAGTAGGGAAACCGACGCTGGTCTTAGCTCACAACAAAACTTTGGCCGCTCAGCTCTGTAATGAGTTACGAGAGTTTTTCCCCAACAACGCGGTTGAGTACTTCATCAGTTATTACGACTACTATCAACCGGAAGCTTATATTCCGGTGACTGATACCTATATTGAAAAGACTGCTTCGATCAACGAAGAAATTGACATGCTGCGGCACTCGGCCACGCGATCGCTGTTCGAGCGAAAAGATGTGATTGTGGTCGCCTCCATTAGCTGCATTTACGGCTTAGGCATCCCCTCAGAATATTTAAATGCTGCTGTACCGCTGCGGGTAGGGATGGAAGCCGACCAACGGCAAATCTTGCGCGACTTAGCATCAGTGCAGTATTCCCGGAATGACTTAGAACTGGGACGGGGCCGCTTCCGCGTCAAAGGCGACGTGCTAGAAATTGGTCCTGCTTACGAAGACCGCATCATTCGAGTCGAGTTTTTTGGTGACGAGATTGACGCGATTCGCTACATCGACCCCGTGACTGGCGTGACGCTGCAAAGCATGGAAGGGGTGAATATCTACCCAGCCCGTCACTTTGTTACTCCAGAAGATCGTCTCGAAGAAGCTTGCAACGCCATCGAACAAGAATTGCGCGATCGCCTGGAAATCTTAGAGAAAAATAACAAATTGCTCGAAGCCCAACGTCTAGAGCAACGCACCCGCTACGACCTGGAACTACTGCGGGAAGTGGGCTACTGCAACGGCGTAGAAAACTACTCGCGCCATCTCGCGGGACGACTGCCAGGAGCACCCCCCGAATGCTTAATCGACTACTTCCCCGAAGATTGGCTCCTCGTCGTGGATGAATCCCACGTCACCGTGCCTCAAATTCGCGGCATGTACAACGGTGACCAATCGCGCAAACAAGTATTAATTGAGCACGGGTTTCGTTTACCCAGTGCTGCTGACAACCGTCCGCTCAAATCGGAAGAGTTTTGGGCGAAGGCCAAGCAGTGCATTTTTGTCTCGGCCACTCCAGGGGATTGGGAAATGGGAATTTCCGAAGGTCGAGTGGTGGAGCAGGTAATTCGCCCCACGGGTGTACTCGATCCAGAGATTTTTGTTCGTCCCACCACAGGCCAAATTGACGACTTGTTTGGCGAAATTCAAGAACGGGTACAACTCCAAGAACGGGTGCTGATCACGACGCTGACCAAGCGCATGGCGGAAGACTTAACCGAGTATCTGCAAGAGCGCAATGTTCGAGTTCGCTATCTGCACTCTGAGATTCACTCGATTGAGCGGATCGAGATCTTGCAGGAATTACGGGAAGGCAACTTCGATGTCCTGATCGGCGTGAACCTGCTCCGGGAGGGATTGGACTTGCCTGAAGTCTCGTTAGTGGCGATTTTGGATGCCGATAAAGAAGGCTTCTTACGAGCGGAGCGATCGCTGATTCAGACCATTGGGCGCGCTGCCCGTCACATTCGCGGCCAAGCGATTCTCTACGCCGACAACCTCACGGACAGTATGGCTAAGGCAATTAGTGAAACCGAGCGCCGCCGAGCCGTGCAAATGGAGTACAACACTAAACACGGTATTACTCCCCAGCCGATTGTGAAAAAATCGAGCAATGCCATTCTGTCGTTCCTGGAAGTGTCGCGCCGCCTGAACGCTCAAGAATTAGAGCAAGTCTACGAGCAAGCCAGCGATCTGCCGCTAGAGAACATTCCACAGCTCATTGGTCAGCTCGAAGCCCAAATGAAGGAAGCCGCAAAGAAATTAGAGTTTGAAGAGGCTGCTAAATATCGCGATCGCATCAAGCATTTGCGAGACAAGCTTTTGGGCCATTAACTATATCCGTGAAACCCCTTAAGCTTTGCTGTTATTTCATTAAGCTCTCATGTTTGCTTTAAAATTCACTCGTGAATCACTCGTAAGCTAGATGTCTAAGAGCAGTTTACAAAAGCAAAAATATGAAAGCTTAACTGTTCTTACAGTCGTTAAAGCTTGCTTCGCCGACCAACGCCCACAGAGCAGAGAGCATTGGTAGTTCTTGAGCTAGCTGCCTCTAAACATGTCTAATGGGGAGTTTAGTAGTGAATCAAAACAGCCGATTGCAGGCATATCGCTACGCCAATCGGGGCAGCATTCTCCTATTTGCACCCATGCTAGATTTTAACGTGATGGCTGAAGTGGGAGAAACGCCGCCGTAAGTCAAGGCGATCGCTCAGCGGCTACCCAAGTTGGTGGCTCCTTATCATTTACTAAAACTATTTACTAAAACTTAATCATTCAACAAAATTCCTGTTAGCAAGCATGGAATTTTGAGAGATTGGCGGCTAGGCAATTAAGCTATTGGTTAAAGTTGCCAGATGCTTTCAGTGACTCACTTCACGAATAGTAGCCATCGGGAATGTTACGCTCAAGGCTAAACCAAGGGTGCGACCAGATCGAGAACAAGGCAATCTGCAACGGTGAGTTGACTCTAGTTGCCCCATTGCAACAGTTAAGTGCTTCAAGGCTTTGTTGATGACGCTACAACAAGGCTCGTTGATCGGAACGATATCTTACTCACTTAAACTCTAGACTCAGATGCCCTACTCTCCCATGTCCTCCTCCCAGACATTGCACGGTAGAAACCCGATACTTGCCTCTAAGCCCCTATCCCCTGAGTTTACGGTTGCCATCTGTACTTACAATGGCGAACGACGCTTGCCTGAGGTACTGGAGCGACTGCGATCGCAGGTGAATACGGAGCACTTTCGTTGGGAAATTCTGCTAGTTGACAATAACAGTACTGACCAAACGGCTGAGCTGATTCGTGCCTATCAAGCTAATTGGCCCCAGGAATACCCAATTCGCTACCTGTTCGAGGCTCGCCAGGGGTCCGCTTATGCCAGACAACAAGCGGTACAAGAAGCCCAGAGCGAACTAATTGGTTTCTTAGATGATGACAATATCCCTGCTTTAGACTGGGTTGCCGCCGCTTATACCTTTGCCCAGACTCATCCTCGCGCCGGAGCGTATGCTAGCCAAATTCATGGTGACTTTGAGGTAGAGCCACCTCGCAACTTTAGAAGAATTGCGGGTTTTCTGGCCATTACAGAACGTGGGCCTGACCCACTGTTATACAATCCTCGCAAAAAACTGCTACCTCCCTCCGCTGGCTTGGTGGTTCGCAAAAGTGTCTGGGGACAGCATGTACCCCAAACCTTCACCCTCAAGGGTCGAGTCGGCCAGTCTCAAGGACAGGCGATCGCCGCCAGTGAACCGGGTGAAGATTTAGAACTTCTGCTCCACATTCAAAATGCAGGGTGGGAAATTTGGTACAACCCAGACATGGAGATGCACCACAAGATTCCCCAGTGGCGGTTTGAGCGCGACTACCTAATCACTATGTTTCGTGGCATTGGTTTAAGCCGCTATTACACTCGTATGCTCAGCGTTAAACCTTGGCAGCGCCCGATCGCAGCTTTGGCTTACATCCTCAACGACATGCGGAAGATTGTTTGGCACTGGTGGAAGTATCGCACTGTGATGCGTCACGACTTAGTAGCAACTTGCGAAATGGAACTATTTCGGCACAGTCTCCTCAGCCCTTTCTACCACTGGAAAAAAATCCTGCGACAATAAGAGGGCGTCAGTTCTGGTCTCTGTATGGATTTAACGGTTGCAATTCCGACTTACAACGGTGCTGCTCGTCTGCCGCTGATTCTAGAGCGCTTGCGATCGCAAAACAATTCAGAATCAATTGCTTGGGAAATCATCATTGTTGATAACAACAGCACTGACGACACGGCTGCTGTGGTGCAACAGTATCAAGCTAATTGGCCTCACTCCTATCCCCTTAAGTACTCCTTTGAAGCAGAACAAGGGGCTGCGTTTGCCCGTCAACGAGCCATCCGCGAAGCTCAAGGGGAGCTAGTTGGCTTTTTGGATGACGATAATCTACCCACTCCAGAATGGCTCAGCGCCGCCTATGCATTTGCTCAAACTCATCCACAGGCAGGAGCATACGGTGGTCAGATTCACGGCGAGTATGAGGTAGAACCCCCCGCTAACTTTGAGCAAATTCAGGCATTTTTAGCCATTCGGCAACGCGGTCCAGAACCCAATTTGTACGAGCCAGAGCGTATTAGTTTGCCCCCCGCTGCATCTCTTGTGGTACGGCGACAAGTCTGGCTTCAGCATGTCCCTGCTCGACCGACACTCAGCGGCAAAGTGCGAGGCTGCATGGTGCAAGGAGATGACTACGAACCGCTGCTCTATTTACACAAGGCAGGCTGGGAAATTTGGTACAACCCCGCCATGCAAACCTATCATCAAATTCCCCACTGGCGGCTAGAAAAGCCCTATTTAACTAAGCTAGCGAGAGGCTGTGGGTTGGCAACCTGTCAGCTCCGTCTGATCAACACTGCCGATGCTCAGAAGCCCTGGATCATGGCTAGAACCTTTTTAGGCAATTTTCGCCGAGTTTTGTTGCATCTACTAAAGTATCGCCAGCGAGTCAAAACCGACTTAATTGCGGCCTGTGAAATGGAGTTTTTTCTGGGTAGCTTGCTGAGTCCATTTTACTACTTACAAAGAACTAGCCAACTCCCGCAACCGCCCCATTCCCTGCCTCGCTCCAAAGTTGTGTAGGACTTAGCCAAGAGATAGGGCGATCGCATCTATCCTACTTAGGCCAAAGATTGCGCCACCAAGGAGTAGACGAGCCAGAAACCGTGGGCAACTTCTTGCGAATATCCTGAATATTCCAACCAGTGAGCTTCGCTAAAGTTTGGGCTTCTTGCTCGAAGCGGGCAGGCAAAGCTCGCTTATATTGTCGTCCCGCCGCACAGTTGGTTTCTCCGGTGAAGGCATGACGCAGCACATATCGCCCTTGGAAAGATTGGCGGTTGGAAGTTTCTTGGAACATCAGATCTTCAGGAAACTTGTCACGGGTATAGCGGACATGAATGCGGGTTAGGAAAACATTGGACGAATTGGGATCGTTGAGCCAAAAGACACCTGCTTGACGCAGTTCTTCAGGATTTAGTGGTTCAGCCGAGCAAGGATCACAGTTCCCCATATCCCAGGCATATTCTAGAAACGCCACTTTCTTGCCTTCACGGTTGTAGGCGGTCTGGAACATAGCCTTATAGAAATCGCCAAATTCGTTTTTGACAAAGACTGGAATCTCTGCGTCCGAGGGTACCTGCACCGTGCGATAGTTGGTGACTTCAGATTGGCCTTGCGGAGACAACAAATACACAATTAAGTCTTGCTCTGTAGCTGCGTTAATCATCCCCAGGCGGATCGGCAGCATAAACTTGGGTGATTCGTAGGCCATCTGGATCGGGCGCAGGAACTGGTAGCCTGCCTTTTCAAACTCCTCTAGATTCACCTTAGCAACGAAAAACTTCAGGTTTTGGCGAATGTAGGGTTGCAGGAGTTGTTTAGCGCCTCTAGGGATGCGGTAGCCATTGCGGTTGAGCCAAGTTTCTAGCC
>DATNPE010000302.1:0-3512 GCA_036703355.1 Allocoleopsis sp.
TCTGGTTCGCGAAACCACTGAGAACGAGTCTCAGAACTACGGTTACAAGTTCGGTCAAGAAGAAGAGACCTACAACATCGTGGCAGCTCACGGCTACTTCGGCCGCTTGATCTTCCAATACGCGTCCTTCAACAACAGCCGCTCCTTGCACTTCTTCTTGGGTGCATGGCCTGTGGTTGGTATCTGGTTCACCGCTCTGGGTATCAGCACCATGGCGTTCAACCTCAATGGTTTCAATTTCAACCAGTCTGTACTCGACTCTCAAGGTCGCGTCGTTAACACCTGGGCGGATGTCTTGAACCGTTCCAACTTGGGTATGGAAGTAATGCACGAGCGCAACGCTCACAACTTCCCCCTCGACCTGGCTACTGGTGAAGCAACCCCTGTAGCGCTGACCGCACCTGCCATCCACGGCTAATAAAAAACTCAAGTGACAGGGTGAGACTTGCCACTTGAGCTAAAACATCACTTGATCGTTATAAAAAGCGCTCTCCACACAGAGGGCGCTTTTTTCATTAGTCTAGAAATAGAGGTGCTTTATGTGCAAGAGGAAACCTGGACGAGGTGAGTGCCTTTTGCATTCTGCCTGAGCTTTGCTCACCAGCGATCGCCAGAATTGTTGTGAGTTAGGCAACTTCAACCGCTATGATTTGAGCTTGGATGAATTCGGAGGCAGTCCCACGGTTTACGCACGTCCCTTAGCTCGTCTAATCGAGCAACTACAGCGCTTACCAGGTGTGGGGCCTAAAACCGCGCAACGGCTGGCTTTACACATCCTCAAACGCCCAGAAACTGAGGTCCAAGCCCTGGCTCAAGCTTTAATGGAAGCCAAGCAACAGATTGGCCTCTGTTCTGTTTGTTTTCACCTGTCGGCAGAACCTGTTTGTGAAATCTGTCGCACGACGAATCGCGATCGCAGCACGCTTTGTGTGGTAGCTGATTCACGAGATGTGATTGCGATTGAAAAAACCCGAGAATATCGTGGCAAGTATCACGTCTTGGGAGGGTTGATCTCGCCAATGGATGGCATTGGTCCCGACCAGCTCTACATTCATCAACTCGTCCGACGAGTCAGCCAGGAGAAAATTCAGGAAGTCATCCTCGCCATTAGCCCCAGTATTGAGGGCGAAACTACGACCCTCTATGTGGGTCAGCTATTGAAGCCGTTTACGAAAGTGACTCGCATTGCCTTTGGTTTGCCAATGGGGGGCGATCTGGAATATGCCGATGAGGTGACATTGGCAAGGGCTTTAGAAGGCCGACGAGAGCTAGATTAGCAGTCAGGCTAGGGGCGTTAATGGCAGAAGGCGATCGCCCTAACCTACCTGCCATAAGTGACTGCCATCATTACTTCAGCTTCTGCTTGATGAAGGTGACAATCTGTGTCAGCTGTTTCTTCAAGCTATCGATTTCTGCCTGCATTTTGGCAATCTTCTCATTGAGAGCCTGAATCTCAGCCGCTGATGCGCCGGAATCTGTTGGGGCAGCGGTGGCAGCGGCAGTAGCGACAGGGGTAGCAGTGGCGGCAGCGGCAGTTTGCATACGTGGCAGCTTAGCTTTCGCCATTGCCGCTTTGATCGCTTCAATCAGTTCTTTTTGCTCGAAAGGCTTCTCAATAAACTCGAAATACTCAAAAGGCTCAGGAATTTTCTCGGTCACTTCTTCCCGTCGCCCCGACATGACTACCAGGGGAATGCTTTGTAAATCAGATTGGTTCTGAATTTGTTGGAACACCTCCCAACCGCTCATTCGAGGCAGCAGGAAGTCTAGCATGATCAGGTTTGGCCGTTCTTGGCGGATTAAGTTGAGACCCTCAACCCCATCTTTTGCTTCGAGAACTTCAAAGTTACCCTTAGGCAACATGTCTCGTACTCGCATTCGGATGACTCTACTGTCATCGATAACTAGGATCTTGTGACTTGCCACAACTGACTCCTTAGGGGGTGACTCAAGGTTTAATGAGGATTAAGAATTATTATTTCTCGACTGTCCTGCCGTTCGATCCTGTTGGAGGATAACCTCAGATGAAGAATGAATCAACGCAGCGTGTAGTAGAGAAAATGGGTTCACATCACTCCAGTGATGTCGAGTACAAACATAGTGGTAATTCTATGACAGCATAAGCTAACGTAGCTTCTGCAAGTGAAATTACTCTAATTTCAGATAGGTGGATCGCGGCTGATTTAAACACCTGCTTGGTTAGATTAGCAGAGGATAGGCATTCTAATATTTCCCAGATTAGCCCAGAATTGATCTCAGGCGATCGCGCTAACATGGCATTTTAGTTTAACTGCGTGTTGGTTAGTGCCGCTATTATCAAGAACAGAAAAGGTCAATATTGCAGTTTCGATGACCAGTGCTAGATGTCGTCAGACTTGCTAACTTCAAATCACTGGCCTGAGCTACCTGAAGTTTTATGCCTTCTGAAATTCAACCTTCTGTGACAAACCCATCTACTGCCGATCGTCGGGCTGAAACTGTTAGTCTGCCGCAATGGTTACGGCGACCTGTCGGCAAGGCAAGTGAGATTTCTACGGTACAGCGCATCATTAAGCAGCGACAAATCCATACGATTTGCGAGGAGGGACGCTGCCCCAATCGAGGCGAGTGCTACGCCCAAAAGACAGCCACCTTCTTGCTCATGGGGCCAGTTTGCACCCGTGCTTGTGGTTTTTGTCAGGTAGATAAAGGCCATGCCCCCATGCCGCTAGACCCAGAGGAACCCCAGAAAATTGCTGAGTCAGTGCGCTTGTTGGGATTGGAGTATGTAGTGCTGACTTCAGTCACGCGAGATGACTTACCTGACCAGGGAGCGGGTTGGTTTGCAGCAACGATGGCCGCCATTCGGCAGGTCAGCCCCCAAGCTCAGATTGAAGTCCTCACACCAGATTTTTGGGGCGGACGAGCGGCTGATTTAGAGGAGTCAGCAGCGATCCAACGGCAGCGGATTGCCACAGTGGTCGCGGCCGAACCCGCTTGCTACAACCACAACATTGAAACGGTGCGGCGTTTACAGAAGCCAGTCCGACGCGGTGCTAAATATGAGCGATCGCTGCAAGTGCTGCAAGTGGTGAAAGCACTCAATCCTCAAATTCCGACCAAATCTGGCCTAATGCTGGGGCATGGTGAAACCGAATCGGAGGTGATTGAGACCATGCAGGACTTACGGGCGGTAGATTGCGATCGCCTCACGATTGGTCAATACATGCGCCCCTCTTTAGAACACTTGCCTGTGCAGAAATATTGGACCCCGGCTGAGTTTGAGCAGTTAGGGGCGATCGCTCGGCAAATGGGTTTTTCTCATGTGCGTTCTGGCCCGTTAGTGCGTAGCTCCTACCATGCAGGCGAGGCAAGCTGATCAGCGGCCTTATCAGTTCGGGTAGAAGTGGTTAAGTCCATCGGGAGATTGAGAAAAATCCTTCATAGAGCAAAATAAAATCTGCCTCCTGGCGCGTGTGCTCAACCTTGGCTCTTTGGTATTTCTGTTTAGTAGAGTTACACAAGGAGCTTAC
>DATNPE010000303.1:0-2567 GCA_036703355.1 Allocoleopsis sp.
CTGCCAATGAAAATGTTCTTCCTCAGCATGTTGATTGACCATCTTCTGTAAAGGATCAGTCGTGGGTTCCTGCTTAAAGACTCGATTGCATAGTTCACTAAAATCCAGCGCTAAAGGAGCAATAATGGGGGCAAAGGATAGCTTCTGTCGAGGCTCAACCTGAGGATCTGCTAAATATTGGAAAAAAGGCTGTTGGGCAAATTCTCGGTTTTTCTGCTCAATGAGTTCTAGAATCGCTTGCATCGACAGCGTCTCCTCAAAAGGGTACGTGGAGGTCAAAGTTTTCACAGTATTTTCGGCCAGCATTTAAGCTCGCAAAAGTTGGCTGGACAATGGCATAACGCTGTCCAGCTTTTTGCTGAATGACCTATTTTCTGGCTAGCTAATATCTGCTGATTTCGGACTGCATGAGAACGTTCTAACTTAAAATTTTTGTGAAGAGGACTCGTATAAATACGGCTTATTTTAAGAATTTGAGCTGAAAGTTCGCTTCTTAATATTTTTATTTTTTGAAAGATATACTGAGATTTTACAAATTTAGAAGAATTTGATCCTTTACAAGCGTATTTACCGAGTAATCTTTCAGGTTTTAACCTTAATTTTTTCGTTCCAGGCTGTTTTATAAGCAAGGGGTGTTGGCTGCGTCGCTAGGGAGGACATCTAGCTGAACACCCCATTTATCAAAGATTGCTGACAAAATTCTGAGTTATGAAGTTAGAACAGGTTGCACAAACCGTTTGATTTCACCACAGGCAATGTAAGATTTGCCATCTGGTCCTGTTTTAATTTCATCCACCACGTAGAGCATCCCTTCTTCTCGGATCGAGCGGGGGAACCGCATGTTCCAATCTGGCTCATAGGCATCGGAAACAACTCTGGCGCGGAGTTTGCTGCCATCTTTGACACATTGCACCAAAACACCATTGCCCACCGTATCCGTGGTGGGGAGATCCGCCGCACTGGCAGGCCCGGTAGCAGCTTTACCTGTACTGGCAGGTCTGGAGGAGCGAGGAGCCACAAAAATGTCTACTTCGCCTGGTTTGGTCAAGCGGGTGATATCTCCCTTGACGCGATAAAAGCTGCGATCGCTGGATAGTTCCAGTCCTTCCACCACATAACGCGCACCCTCCGCTCGAATTGCGCGGGGGAACTGGATATTTTTGGTGTTGTCGTAGCCATCGGATATCACCTTAACCCGCAGCTTGCCGCCTTCACGGACACAGTGCAGTTCAATTCCAGCGCCGACTTCAGTTACGGTTGGCATAGCATAGACTTCTTCGCCCGCCGTGACTCCACGACCGACGAGATCGCTGCGGTTCCGAGTTAGCGTTTGGTAGGTTTGGTCGCGCAATTCCTTACGCCCAGCATTGCCCAAAGCTTTTTGAGCAATTCGACCTGCAAAGTATTCTAGTTGGTCGATCTCTTCAGCGATCTCAAAGTTCTCATTCAATCCGCGATCGCGCAAATCTTGAATCAGGGTGCGGAGGATCTGTTCTGCTTCGGTATGTCTGCCTTGCTCGGCTAAGTCCAAGGCTGTCTCTTTAGCTTTGGCAACCGTGAGGCGGCTCAACTCCAGAATGATGTGGCTGGAGGCCGCCATTGCTGCTTCCTCAACAGTTCCAACTTTAGCCACCACTTCTGCGGTTCCGGATACAGTTTGAATGATGTCGTCTTGCACCACATCGGCGCTGTAATGCAGCTTCATCACGGGCAGTTCGTGGCTGGAAGTCGCGATCGCTGCCTCATCAATGGCTAGACTCAAGCCCAGGAGTTTATCTTCGTTCTCGTACAACTCTCCCAGGGAGAGCACGGTTGTACCTGCATCATTCTGACTAACTTTAGCCAAACTCAAGGTATCAACCAAGCTAACTCCGGGTGCTAACTCTAGGGTTACCACGAGATTCTGGCCGACCACTGCCCGGAGGCTGTCTAGCTCAATACTAAATACTTCTGCGGCTTCATCAATGCTTTGAATGAAATAGAAGTTACCGTTGGCTGCTCTAGCCATGCCAATGAGGAGGTCTTCATTAAAACCTTGAGCAAAGCCTAAGGTGGTCGTGACAATTCCTGCCTCAGCTTTCTGTCCAGCTGTTTTTGTCAAGGCTTTGGGGTCTTGAATCCCCATGTTGGCATGACCATCGGTGAGCAGCAACACTCGGTTCACTTTTTGAGGATCAAGATGGTTATGAACATATTCACAACCTTTGAGCCAACCGCCCGACAAATTGGTAATGCCACCCGCTTGCACTCTACGGATCGCAGTTTTCAGCGTCGCTTTATCCGTCACAGATTGTGGTGCTACAGGGGTATCCACCGCATCATCATAGACAACGACAGAGAGTGTATCCTCTGGTTCCAGTTGATCTACGACAGACTCAGCCGCTTTCAGGGCATGATGAAGAGGAGCACCTGCCATTGAACCAGAGCGATCGATCACTAAGGATAGGTTGAGCTTGCGCCGAGGAGACTCAGGGGTATCAGCCCGAAAACGAAGCAGCACGTTCGTCTTTAAGGAAACACCCGCTGGTAGGATAGCTTGATCAAAGTCGTAACTCGTCTTAATCATT
>DATNPE010000304.1:0-6517 GCA_036703355.1 Allocoleopsis sp.
CCCGATTGCTTGCCGACCCAGTTTTGCTACACGCTGCGATCGCAAACTCCTTTCTCACTAGGAGAAGCCAAGCCACGATTGCTCGAAAAATTTAAGGTGCGATCGCTGGAAGGTTTGGGGTGTGAGCATCTACCTTTATCAATTCGGGTGGCGGGGGGCTTGCTGGAGTACCTAGAAGACACGCAGAAAGAAACTCAGATTCCGCTGCAACTCCTCCGCACCTACACGCTGACCGACTACTTGATTTTGGATCATCAAAGTCGGCGCAATTTGGAAATTACTCAAACTGTTAGAGATGGCACGTTTCATGGCTCTTTGTTGTGGGCGTTGGATGAGACGGTAACGGCGATGGGGAGCCGCACGTTGCGTCGTTGGCTGCTACAACCCTTGCTCGACATCAAAGGCATTCAAGCTCGCCAAGACACGATTCAAGAATTGGTAGAAAACGGGGCGTTGCGGGAAGATTTGCAGCGTTTACTGCGCCAAATTTATGATTTGGAACGACTCGCAGGACGTGCGGGTTCTGGAACGGCAAATGCGCGAGACTTGGTGGCTCTCGCCGACTCCTTCGAGAAGCTACCAGAATTAGCTAGTTTGGTCGCAACCGCGCGATCGCCCTACCTCAAAGCCTTACAAAGCGTACCGCCAGTTCTAGAGCAGTTAGGAAAAAACCTGCACGCGCATTTGGTGGATTCGCCCCCGCTGTACCTCACCGAGGGCAATCTGATCCGTCCGGGTGTAGAACCACAGTTAGACACCATGCGTCAGCAGGCAGAAGAGGACGTGCAGTGGCTGAAAGATTTAGAGCAACAGGAAAGAGAGCGCACAGGCATCCCGACACTGAAGGTGAGCTACAACAAAACCTTTGGTTACTACATCAGTATCTCCCGCGCCAAGGCTGAGCAAGCCCCCAAAGACTATATTCGTAAGCAGACTCTCACGAACGAAGAACGCTACATCACGCCAGAGCTGAAAGAGCGGGAAGCTCGGATGTTGACGGCACAGGAAGACCAAAAACGGCTGGAATACGAGATTTTCTTAGGGCTGCGATCGCAGGTTGGGGAACAGGCTGACTTGATTCGCACGGTGGCGAAAGCGGTGGCAGCGGCAGATGTGCTGTCTGCTTTGGCAGAGATTGCGGTTTATCGTGGCTATTGTCGCCCTGAAATGGCTGCGGGTCGAGAAGTCACGATCGTTGAGGGTCGCCATCCGGTGGTGGAACGATCGCTACCTGCGGGCTTTTTTGTGCCGAATTCCACCGAGCTAGGCCAAGAAGCATCAGGAACAGTGCCTGATTTAGTGATTCTGACTGGGCCAAACGCCAGTGGCAAAAGTTGCTATTTGCGACAGGTGGGGCTGATTCAACTGATGGCGCAAGTGGGGAGTTTTGTGCCCGCCCAGGCAGCCACATTGAGTGTGTGTGATCGCATCTTCACCCGTGTCGGTGCGGTAGATGATCTAGCGACGGGTCAGTCTACGTTCATGGTGGAAATGAATGAGACGGCGAATATTCTCAATCACGCCACACCGCGATCGCTGGTTTTGCTGGATGAAATTGGTCGAGGCACCGCAACTTTCGATGGCCTCTCGATCGCTTGGGCCGTGGCTGAACACCTAGCTACCGAAATTCGCGCCCGCACCATTTTTGCCACCCACTACCACGAATTGAATGAACTCGCTTCTATCTTGTGCAACGTGGCGAATTACCAAGTGACGGTGAAAGAGCTACCCGATCAAATTATCTTTTTGCATCAAGTAAGGCCAGGAGGGGCCGATCGCTCCTATGGCATTGAAGCAGGTCGCTTGGCAGGTCTTCCAGCATCCGTCATTCAGCGAGCGAGACAGGTGATGGGCCAAATTGAGAAGCATTCTCGAATCGCGATCGGACTGCGTAAAGGGAGTCAAGTAGAGAGTACGAATCGGGAGAAGAATGGTAAATCTCTTCCAGAGCAGCCGATTGAGCAGCTAGATATTTTTGGTGCTTAATTCTGCAACTTTTTGACTTCTTTATAAACACTCATACCAATCTCTAGGGCTTCATTTAGCAGTCGGCCATACTCATTGGCTTGGCTGTTAACTTCTAATGTCCTCAGGGCGAGGAGATTATTTTCAATATTCGCAAATAGCTCATGACGACGGGCAATAAAGCTTTTGTGTTGTCGGAGAATTTTTTCGGTCATTAAAGCACAGACTAAACTTTCTCTAGTCACTCGCAGGGCTTCTAAGACCTCTTCTCGATTAATCAGATTCGCAGGCAAATGACCCACTGTTGCTAATTTATCGATAATTTCCACTGCCTTAATGACTTCGTTATACTTGTCAACTTCATCTAGCAACTTTGCGACCGAAGCTAAACTTTTTTGCTTATTCCATAAGTAAAAATTCCATCCCAGCATCAGGACACCAGCTACGCTCAGATTGATGGTGAGAAACTGCAAAGCTCGCTGGATTTCCCCCATTCCTGGAGTCGGGTTCTGCGTCAGGATAAAGCCAATGGGCAGCGTAAAAACTAGAATCAAGACAAAAACAGAAATTTCCGTCAGGCAAAAGAAGAAAAGCTTTTTAGAGTCTCGCCAAACAGAAGGACGATAAGTGCCACCAAAGATTCCACCTACAAACAGATCATTAACATCTAACCCACTTAAAGTTTCTAACTCTCCCTCGTCAATCTTTAGAGCTTTAAGATCGGATTGCATGATGGCATAGCCCTTAGCCTGATTAATTGCTTGAATTGTGCGATCGCAACAGAATGTTCTAATTCATCAAAATCTCTATCAACGATTGAATCACACTCAGGTAAAAGTTTCCTTCACGAGGACGAAATAGCTCAAAGGCTTGACCTGGGGCACCGAAAAAAGGGCGGAGGGTCCAAGCCAACTGGCAACCCACAAAGGCATATAGCCCCAACCAAAAACGTAAGATATTAGTCCGAGTTTTGACTTCTGGAGCTAAATTTTTATGAGATTTTTTTGGCTTCTGATCTGCATCCACAACTACAAAATCATGTTCAGCCTGATGCTCCATTAAAGGAACTGAAGCCAGTTCTAGCTGTTCCGACTCAGGCCGCATAATTTGGTAGAGGTAGGAAATCCCGATAAAGCCTGTGAGCGCAAAAATTAGGACATTTAATAAAATGAAAAATTGATAGTTACGAATGGTAATCAAGAAAAACAACGTCACAGGAGCAAAACTAAATAAAAGCACTGCCGTAATAGAAATTGCTGTCAACAGTAGGGCTAAGTTTTGACCAATTGTTTGTTTGGAACCGAAGAAGGCGTTGAAAAAGTAGAGTGTTGGCAAACAAATAATCAGTGTAATTAAATACAGCGCAGGCAGCTTGATGGCAGACGCGAAGACTTGCAGTGGACTAGCGAAGGCTCCAATGATCCCGCCATAAATTGCCAGAAAGATAGAGCTAGAGATTAATAAAGCTGTAATCTTGGTTTTGAGGCGAGCTTGATGATGAATTTCCTGAACAAAATTTTCGCGATCGCGCAGCAGTGTAATTAAAACTGTGAAGTAGTTCATGTTCTGTCAACCAACATCTATCCTATAGTACGCAGCCGAATGACTTCTAAAATCTAAAATCAACGCAGACCTAAAACTTCCACAATTGACTGAATCACATTCAAGTAGAAGTTCCCTTGCATATCTCGAAATAGCTCAAAAGGTTGCCCCGGTGCGCCAAAGAACGGACGGAGAGTCCAGCCTAACTGGCTACCCACAAACGCGTAAAGAATTAGCCAGGACTGCAAGATTTGTGTGCGAGTTGCTTGTCCGGGTGAATCTTGATGAGATAGGGCCTGTAAACCGTGATACAGGAAGTTAATGCCCAAAAACCCAGTAATGCCAAAAATGATGACATTGAGCAGCTTAAAAAACTGGTAATTATCAATCGTAGCCAAGAAAAATAAAGTAACTGGAGCAAAGCTAAATAGCAAAATACTGATGATTGCTGCTGCCCCTAACAGAACCACAAAGTGTTGTCTCAAGGTTAACTTGGAACCAAAAATAATGTTGAAAAAGTATAGCGTTGGTAGGCAAATAATTAGCGTAATTAGATAGAGTGCTGGTAGCTTTACTGCCGAAGATAAAGCTTGCAAAGGCCCTGCAAAAGCACCAATTACCGCTCCGTAAATAGCAAAGAGAATCGAGCTAGAAATTAACAGAGAGGTAATTTTGCTGTTGAGCCGAGTCCCCTGACGCACCTCATCAATAAAGTCTTTGCGATCGCGTAGCAGCGTAATCAGTACCGAAAAATAGTTCATTAGGTTCACCCGAAAGGGGGGTTCGCCTAACTACACAGGTGCAGCAGTGAATTACGGAAATGCTGAGGTTGGTTGATAGAGGCTACAACACCAATTCAGCCAAGCCCAGGTAATAAATGCCTTCCGGAGTAATCTCGAAGCGACAAGGCAACACTTCTAGCCCTTGCACCACAGCTTCGCGCAACAGTTTGCCATAGGCAGGATCGCGATCGTCACCGGGGGCAAAATGCGTGCAGTCTCCTCGGTTAATGAAATAGAGCATGACGGGCCGTACTTCTGGCAGCAGCGCCGCCAATTCACGAATATGTTTCTGGCCCCGCGTCGTCACCGTGTCTGGGAAGCGCACCAAGCGATCGCCTTCGCACCAAGTGGTGCTTTTCACTTCCAAATAAATCGGGCGCTCTAACTTCTCACCCGTGAGCAGAAAATCAACTCGACTTTTCTCTTGACCGTACGCCACTTCCAAGCGAATGTCGCTGTAGTCCCCCAGTTCAGGGATTAGTTTGTTCTCCAGCACCAACTTGACAATGCGGTTGGGCATGGCGGTGTTGACTCCCACCCAAGTCGGCCCATTTTCATACACCTCAATCAATTCCCAGGTGTAGGGCAACTTTCGCGTTGGGCTGTCACTGCGGGACACATACACCGAACTACCCGGTTTAGAAATGCAGCTCATGGGGCCTGTATTCGGACAGTGAGCCGTAATCACCTCACCGCTGGCTAACTCGATGTCGGCGAAGAAGCGTTTGTAGCGCTTGAGGAGAATTCCGGGATATAGGGTTGGATACTGGTAAATTAAAGCGCTCATCAGTGTGAAAGTTGAGCGAACTGGAGCTTTGCCGCCGGTTCACTTTTCGCAACTTCATCATCTTGACATAGACTGACCAGTTTGCAGCCTTGCGCTGGAGCCGAGCCTTCATGGCCTTCGCCGCCATCGCGTAGCCCCCATCTGCCCCATCAATAAAGTGCACCTGCTGACCATTGCGCTCAAATACCAAGCAGGTCATCAAGGCGCGATCGGATAGATGAATGCCGTACACCAACTTGCCCGCTTTGTATTCCGCTTCTAAATAGTGATTGAGTTGCTCTCGCTGATCGGCTGTGCCTGCAATCACCATCCGCAGCATGTCGTCAAACTTGCGGTAATCTGTGGCTGCCGTGACGATCTGTTTATAAATGCCCCAATCCATGTCTCCCAGCTTGGTCTGAAATCTCATGAAGGAACAGCCCAGAGCATTTTCTAACTTTTCCTTGAGCAAGTACATCTGTTGGTACACCCAAGTGTCATAGGTTGCTCTTGCTTTTGCTTCGGGTAATAAATTGCGATCGCGGAAGGAAAGTTGAAGATTGCCAGCAACTACGGGATGCAAATCCGCGTCTGCTCCAAAAATGGCTTGAATTTTCTGGATCACCTTCTGATAAGTCAGGTGTTGCTCTCTTTTAGAACCCATTGCCAACACTAAAAGACTCAGCACTTCGCCCCGATGACTGGGAATATCCTGCCAGCGACACTCCAAACCTGAAAAATCAGGCTGGAGTAGCTCAGTCGAGGGTTGTAACTGATAGGGGTTGTTGGGCCTGTCTTGCTTCACCAAGTCGGTAGCGTAAGTCAAACCTCCCCCGGTAAAAATTCCTTGGCTGTAGTTTTCTGAGACTTGCAGTTTTGCCACTTTGATCTCGTAGCCAGCCGCCAACACATCAACGACTGGAACCAGACCTACCCTGAGATCAAAGCCAAAGCGAGATTTAGCGGCCTGTTGTGTTGCTAGTAGAGCTTGCTTGGTCTGACTCACCAAGGCTGGAGGCACCAAAATAGAAGCGCCATCGCCGCCAAACACGAAAGGAATTTCGATGGACTTCGCGACGTTGAGCACAGCCACAATTGAGCAAGCACCCAAAAGATTAATATCCTTATAACGACCTGCTTCTATGGCTTGGGTTGATCCCACAATATCTGTAATCACTACATGCCAGTCATAAGGCAAATCTACGAAGTTGTGGGGCTGAGTAATCTGAATAAAATCTTTGAGGAGGGGGAGCTGGGCATAGAATTGCTCGGTGCTCATAGGCTCACTTGCCTTGATTTCGATGTTAGTGGCATAACTCAAGCACCCTAAGTAACTACTTAAATCAAGTAAGCAACCCCAAAGCTGGAAAAGTTGCAGAAGTTCATGACACGATCTGACTCAACTTCAGCTTGGGGTTGCGATCGCTAGATCTGTAGATGAATTCAGTATGACTTTGTTCTA
>DATNPE010000305.1:0-14162 GCA_036703355.1 Allocoleopsis sp.
CTGTCTGTATTTCCCATTGCTAGATTGCAGGTAGCTTGATTGCTGCTAAGTACGCTAAATGTATTGTCCGCCGTCATTGATATAAATTCTGAGTCAATCTTTAAAGTAATTCTTAAACTTAGTTCGGTACTTCTAAGGTAAGCCGTGGCAGAAGTAAGTGTTCTTTGGATTCATGTAGTTCAGGGCTGTCATTTATGTAGTGACCAACCAGGGTCTAGAGGCACCGCGAGAAACGGAGTTTCAGTCTATGTCAGACCCTAATATCGGTCGCTTACTAAACGACCGTTATCAACTGGTAGAACTTATCGGTAAAGGCGCAATGGGCCGAGTTTATCGTGCTCAGGATGTCTTGCTCGGTGATGTGCCTGTCGCCGTTAAGTTTTTGGCGCGAACTCTGCTGAATCAAAAAATGCGCGATCGCTTCAAAAGTGAAGCGAGAACTTGTGCATTGCTCGGACAAAAAACGATTCATATTGTCCGAGTCATGGATTATGGCGTGGACGACGATGAGGTGCCGTTCTATGTCATGGAATATCTGCAAGGGGAAAGCCTAAGCGATGTAATCAGAACGCGATCGCTGGTTTTGCCCCGATTTCTCGGTTTATCTCGTCAGATTTGCTTAGGTTTACAGTGCGCCCATCAAGATGGCGTGATTCACCGCGACATCAAACCGGGCAATATTTTGGTGACTCACGATACGAGTATTGGTGAGCTGGTTAAGATCCTAGACTTTGGCATTGCGCGTCTCCTGCAAGCGGACAACGGGCAAACTAACTCATTCATGGGGACGCTGGCCTATTCGTCTCCAGAGCAAATGGAGGGCAAGGAGCTAGACAGTCGCTCCGACATCTACAGCTTAGGCATCATGATGTATGAGATGCTGGCAGGTCGTCTCCCGCTCCATGCCGAAACTCATACCTTTGGCGGCTGGTACAAAGCCCATCATTTTCAACCTCCCCGCTCCTTCGACTCGATCTCTCCCAGTCTGAAGCTACCAAAAGCGCTGGAAAATTTGGTAATGAGCTGTCTGGCCAAGTCTCCGAGCGATCGCCCTCAGAGTGCCGCAGAAGTCTTGAAAGCCTTAGAGCCTCTAGAAGAGCGCTTTGGCCCAGGTCGGCAGATCGGTCAACGCATTGAGATGGCGCTTTCTAAGTTGCCTGTTGTTACAGACACCAAGCGCCAAGACTCGATCTCCCCCGACGAAGTTTGCCAACTGACATCTTGGCCCAAGAATAAGCCCCTAGCCGAAATTGTTTTCCCCCATCCTCTGCCAACGAGTCACGAAGTTTTGGCCACACTCTGGGTGATGATGCCCAAACAAGAAATTCAACGACGGTTGCTGGCAACTCGTTACAACCAATTCTTGTTTATGATGGCTCCTCACCCGATGCTGCTGTGGCTGACAGCTTTATATAGCCGCGAATACGGTCCCCGCTGGTTGCCTTGTTATTTAGACTTAAAAACTCCCCTCGGCCAGCAGATGACGAGACTCCTCGCTGAAAGAGGCTTATATCGTCTCTTGTTTTTTGCCTTGGAAGAACCGCAACGTTGCGTCACGGTCATGAGCTCTACGATCGCAGACAAACAGCGTGAACGCCTGCAAGAGTGGGCGGATACCAGCCAGCTCTTTGTTTCCTCTGCTCAACCCAGTACCAGCAAGAGCCTGCTCAAACAAGAGTTAGAGAAGATCAAGCCCAAGATCTTGATGAAACTGGAAGAAGGCTGATCAGACACTGGCTACGTCCGAGCAGGGGGAAACAAGAGTACTGGATGCCAGCTACGGCGCAAGATTTCTGCCGTAAAACTGGGAGTAGACCACTCAATCAAGCGGCCCATACTGCCCGATGAAACGGCGATCGCACTGATATCAAACATCGCAGCTGTTTCTAAGACCTCAGTGACAGGATTGCCAACTCGAATTTTTGTATGCACCTGCAAGTTGAGTTTGGCTAACACTGCTTGTGGGCCAGCCAACATTTCTGCTGCGGCTTCCATGGGGTTGCTTTTCCTCAGCTCTCTGCGACCGCTATCACTGACCACGGCGCAAAGCACACATTCCGCTAAGGCTTGATTGGGCTGATTTTGGCCATGCTGCTCAATTTGCTGCACTAAGTATTGGGCTGGTTCACTGCCATCGTAGGGCAACAACAAAGAACGAAATAAATGACGGCAGCGCAGATTCAGTTCTTCAGAGGTATATGCCGCAATCAATTGTGGTCGCAATACTAGCAAAGGTGTCGTAGTTCGCTGAGCCAAGCTCACTGTCGTACTACCAAACAGCTTTTCACTAAGTAAGGAACGAGTTGGCGTTCCTAGAATAATTACATCTGCTTGATGGGCTTTGGCAACCTTGAGAATGATGTCACTGGCTCGTCCTGACTGCACCTCAACTTTGACTTCAGCTCCGTCTGGTACCTGGGCTAAGGCTACTCCTAGGCGATCGCGAGCCTGGGCTACTTTTTCGGTATCTTCTCGTGGAATTTCGCCTTCTTCCCAAAAAGGGGCCACATGCAGGAAGACAATTTGTTGTATGCCTCCAGCCGCTAGACTGGGAACAAAATGAGCTAGACGATGCAGGTTATCAGAGAAGTCAGTGCAGATTAAAGGCCGTTGAAACATAGGTTAGGAATTTAAGCGTGAAGAATTAAAGAGACATGAAGCGCGACTCTCCTTAATTAAGCACTTAACTCCTCATAGAGCCAATTAATTTCGGGGAACTTTCAGTCGTTGCAGAGACGCAACACCAATCACTAAACGAGTTGAATTGGTCACGTTGGTTAAAGCGGATTTGACGCCCCAAGACCCCAGCTTCTTTCTCCGTTGGAACCAAGCAAGAGATAGAGGTCGCCTCCCGCCCTTAAGGCTTTGCAGTTAAATTTGAGGACCCGGTTCCAAGCCCCACTGATGCTTCAGGAAGTGCTTGTACATGGTCTCACGCATCATCATTTGCTTGTAGAGGTCGATCAAGAAGTTCTGAGCTTGTTCACGGCTCATTTGTTGAACTTGAGTTTCAAAGGAACGGATATTGAATTGCTGTTCGAGAGAAAGTTCGATGGGCTGGTTCATATGTAACTCCAAAGTAAGAGAGAGGGGAGTACAGCAAGTCTGGAAAAACAGTGTGGCTCTATCGACTACTAATTCTCTTCAAGGGCGTGACCTGCAAATCCAGTTATTCTGTATTAAAAAAGATAACAATCATTTGACAAAGTGCACATACCCCCACTGGGATAACTTAACTGTATTGTCTGCTATCCCTGACGAGATAGGTCCAGCAAATTTACCTATCACCTCCAACACCGAAAACAGGGTTAGCGTATTTTTACCAAGTTACAAATTGTAAAAATGCTCAGAATGAACCAATTGTGTGATATGTCCCTCTTTTGAAGCAGACTCACCCACCCAAGCACTCTCCATACTCCAGCCAAACTGCCACACAGCAAGACGATAGGCGCGATCGCTCGACCTAACAACAATTACACTTTGCCTCAGTAAAATTTTTCTAAAGAATGCTGAATGCTGAGGGGCTATGCACCTTGAGTTGGGGGATCAGGATGGTTAAAGCCATCCAGTGTCACTAGCACAACCGTAATGTTGTCTCGCCCACCTTTATCTTTGGCAGCATTCACGAGAGCCGCCGCCGCCTTCTCTGAGGCTCGAATTGCCTTGAGGTGAGCAGCAATCGAATGGTCAGAGAGTTCTTCAGTCAGGCCATCACTACACAATAACAAGCGATCGCCAGCTTGCACTTCCAGGGCCTGGATATCCATTTGCCGCAAATCTTCCCGACCCAAACATTGGGACAAGACATGCCGCCACGGGTGATTACGAGCCTGTTCCGGGGTTAAATCACCACCTCTGAGAGCCTTGGCGACCCAAGTATGGTCTTCAGTAATTTGTTCGATTTTGGGGCCTCTGAGTCGATAGAGGCGAGAGTCACCAATATGGGCACACCAAGTTTGATCGTTGCGAAACACCACAACCACCACTGTCGTTCCCATATCCGAGCGCTCTGGGTGACTTTGTTGGTCTTGGAGAATCGCTTGGTTCGCTTGGAGTAGCGCTGCTTCCAGCAAAGCGGGTGATGGATCTGGCAACGACCAAGATTGCTCTAAATAGTCTTGAATCGCTTGAGTGGCGATACGGCTAGCTTCCTGCCCACCCGCATGTCCGCCCATGCCATCTGCCACAATAAAGAATCGTCCCTCAGGGTCGATATAATAAGCATCCTGATTTACGGAACGAAGGAGTCCCGGATCGGTCAGACCCGTGAAGAGGCGTTTCATAAATTGGCTGCTTTCACCCGAAACTCAAAAGACATTACAGCATACGATCGAAGCGATCGAGGCGCATTAACAAGCGAATCAAGGCAAAGGCCATGCCAGCAGCACCACAAGCAACCAGCAATGCCAGCCAAACATGACCGCTAACATACAAGATAGTGGCTGAAAGTGTAAAGGCACTGACCAACAACGTGTAGTTAGTTCCTATATTAACGCTGCTGAGGCGACGAATCACTCGATCTGTTTCTATCGAGCGCACCCGCACCCGTAAATCACCCCGTTCCAATTTTTCTAGGGTGTCTTCGATGCGGCGGGGTAGCCCAAAAGCCGTGCTACTGACTTGGGCGGCTTGACGACCTAATTCGCTCAGGATGCTGTTTTCTGGAGAACCATTGCCATTCGACATAATCTGCATTGCAAAAGGTCTAGCGACCTCCATGAAGTTAAAGTCTGGATCTAAGCCTTTGCCCACCCCTTCTAAAGTGGAAAAAGCTCGCATCACAAAGGTAAAGGTGGCTGGAAAGCGAAAGGGTTGGTCGTAAGCGATTTCGTAAAGGTCATCACTAATCTCGCTCACCGATTGATTTTCAAATGGCTGATCCATGAAGTGATCCAGCATGTACTGGATTGATCGCCGCACAGGCCCCATGTCCTCCACCGGAGACAATGCCCCTAGCGCGACGAGGGAAGTAACCACGCGATCGGCATCTTTTTGAGCAATGCCAAAAAATGTATCTAGCAGCTTCTCACGGGTGACGGGTTGAATGCGGCCCATCATGCCGAAATCGTAAAAAATTAATGACCCGTCAGGACTCACGGCAATATTACCGGGGTGGGGGTCAGCATGAAAAAAGCCATCATTGAGCAGTTGCTGCAAGTAAGCTCTGGCTCCTAACTGCGCTAGATTCCGGCGATCGAGCCCTGCAGCTTCAATGGCTTCGTAGTGACTAATTTTAATTCCCGGCGCATATTCGAGGGTCAACACTCGGGGAGACGTGTAGCGCCAGTAAACCCGTGGGACGCAGACCCAATCTTCATTGCGGAAATTACGCCGGAATGTATCCGCATTGCGGCCTTCGTTGAGATAGTCAATTTCTTCCCAAAGAATCCGACAACACTCTTCGTAGATGCCCAACCAATCTCGACCTCGGCCCCAGTCGGGATGGTTTTGAAAGTAACGGGTGATTCCTTTGAGGATTTGTAAATCAATTTCAAATAGCTGTCTCAAGGCAGGACGCTGCACTTTGACCACTACTTCTTCGCCCGAATGTAGTTGGGCTTTGTGGACTTGGCCCAAGCTTGCCGCTGCAATGGGAATCGGGTCAAAGCTGCGGTACAGCTCATGGACCTTTTTCCCTAAGTCCTGCTCAATAATTGCTTCCACTTGCTCGTAGCTGAAGGCAGGCACTCGGTCCTGGAGCTTGGATAATTCTTCGACATATTCAGCCGGAAACAAGTCAGCACGGGTGGAGAACAACTGCCCCACCTTAATAAAGGTTGGTCCTAAATCTAGCAGTGTTTCTCGAATCCAGACTGCTTGGGAGCGTCGTCTTGCCGCCTTTTTGGCTTCAGTGATGCCACCACGGTAGCTCCAAGATTTTTCGTTGAGCCACAGCGAAGTGAGCAAAGTCAGAACAAAAGTCCAAATGTCTACAAAGCGACGACGACGGGAGTATTTTTCACGACTCCAACGATAGACTTTTTCCTTACGGGTGCCTCGGCGGAGCCACCCTGCAATCGTCATGTGCTCCTTAGATTCTGGAAAGGTGACAGGGTCATCAAAAAGGGCAGACACTTGGGTTCCTAAATCAGCTTTTAAGTTTGGCAGCCTGGGCAATCAAATCAAGAATTCCAGCTCAAATCCTAAACCGAGCTACTACGATAGTTTTTCAACTCAGAGCGCAGTTGAGCGATCTCAGCCCTTAGTTCATCAATCGTGGCTTGCAAATCGGAGGGTTGAGATCCTTGAGGCACGATCGCGGTCGTGCTGCGGGCTCGCATGACAATCTCTTCTTCTCGCTGCGCCCGTTCTAGAACCTGTTGGGTAAATTGCCGCAAGTTTTCTCGCTGCTCAGCATCAAACTTACCTAGCTCACTCAAAGCATTGGTCAGGGAATGTTCTAGCTGCTCGCCCAAGGTTTCAGCCAGGGCTCTGCCAACAAAAAAGGCGTGAACTAGCGGATTACTCATGGGAAAATCTCTGCGTGTGTCCGCAAAGATTATAACTTGCTTATTCCAGATCCTGCCTCGACCTCAGGACTAGCTAAGGAGATGGCGCTGGGGGTTCGGGTGCGACCGGAGGCGCAAAGGAGGATGCAGGATCAGCGGAGTTACCACTGGGGGGGTCTGGCTCTGGCGCAGGTTCCGTACTGCTAGCAGGAGGTTGAGGCTCTGGCTCCACCACAGGCTCCGGCGCCGAAATTGGACTCGCTTCTACCGGAGCAGGATCGGGACTCGGCACTGGATCGGGCGTTGCCACAGGTTCTACTGGGCTGGAAGGCACTTCTGCCTCTGGGGGAACGGAGGGTGCAGGCGTCAGCTCAATCGGTGGAGCAGTCGGTTCCACTGGCGCTTGATCGGTGGTTGGCTCTGTTACTTCCGGGGGAGGTGCAGCATTGTCCTGAGCAGGTTCCCGTTCCACTGGCACATCTGGAGGCACGGAAGCGGGAGCCTCTTGACCGGGAAAAGATTTCTCTGGGAAGGATTGATCATTGTGCAGGAAGGTTGAGCCTGCCTGTCCCCCACTGAAACGCAAGACTAAACCAAAGGCAGCGCCGATACAAGTGGCGATCGCGGCGGCTCCGAGCAACGCTTTGGGAAAAGGCGATCGACCAGGAGCGGGTTGTGGGGGTGGCGCTTTCCTCGGAGTTGTAGGTGCTGCTGCGCCCTGTGCCGCTACGACGGTCGCTGAAGTGGGAGCAGCCCCTACGGAAGCAGCAGGCGTAGGCGTGGGGGGATGTCGTGGCACTACCGGTAAGGTTGCGCTAGTGACTGTCGCGGGAGTTGCTTGAGGCCGAGAGGCAGGGTTGGCGCTGGGGGGAGTTGGCACTTTGCCGTTCGCCACTTCAGTTGCAGAAGCGACAAAGTTGCTACTGGGCAGGAGTGCTAGCCATTCCGCCACAGTTTGAGGCCGCGCTTCGGCTTCCATTGCCATCCCTCGCAAAATGGCCTGCTCTACGGTTGTGCTGATTTGAGGCTGAAATTGCCGAATATCCAGTAAAGGAATGCGATCGCGTAACGGAGCAGCGATCGGCGCTTGCCCGGTGACCAAGCTGTAGAGGGTCGCTGCCAGCGCATAAATATCAATGGCGGGCGTGCGCTTACCCTGGGGCAAATATTGCTCAATGGGGGCATAGCCTGCCGACAACATGCCCGTGTGGGCCTGAGTGACACCCGGAGTAAATTCGCGAGCAATACCAAAGTCAATCAGCACCACGAAGTCAGTATGTTCGCGACGAATAATGTTATGCGGCTTGACGTCGCGGTGGAGTAAGCCTGCTTGATGCACCACATTCAGGGCCGCACCAATTTGGCGAATGTAGTGGATGGCTTTGACTTCGGGAAGTGCGCCTTCCGTCTGCACAATATCCGCCAAAGTATCCCCAGGAATGTAGTCCATCACAATGAAGGACAGACCACCTTCCTCAAAAAAGTCGAACACCCGCACAATATTGGGGTGTTGGCAGCGGGCTACTCGGCGGGCTTCGGCGATAAATTGCTGCTGAAACTGAGCAAAGTCAGCGTGCCGACGTAGGTTTTCATGCAGAACTTTGATGACGACAGGTTGGTCAAAGTAGGCATGGTGCGCCCGATAGGTAATCCCAAAGCCACCTTGGCCTAGGATGGCCTCAACGACGTATTTGCCGTTTTGCAGAACTGTTCCAGCCGCCAAGTTCATAGGTATTTACTACCAATTTTTCCACTTATGCTAACGCCTTGTGAGGAATCTGTGAGCTTGAGTTTAGCGATCGCGTCTGTCCCAAGCTAGATTTCTTGACCCCAGGGCGAATTTTCCGTGTCTAACTTTTAACCGAATTCAGTTAGCTTAGCGTACTCAAAAAATTTTTAATTCAGAGGATAATGCTGAGCCAAAAATGTGATGGCTGCGTCGCGATCGCTAATCACCCCATCCAAAGTGGCAGCGGTTAAATCAGCCAGGATCTGCTTAAACTGACGGCTGGGCCTATAGCCTAAGGCTTGGAGATCGTTGCCATCCAGTAAGGGTTTGATGTGGCTCCAGCAAACGAAGTAACGCCAAATTAATCGTCGCAAGGCGCGAGGCGATCGCACTGCAATTAAGCTCAACGTGGGCAGGTCGTACTGGCTGAGCCGTTGCACAATTTGGCTCGGTTGATCAGCCACAGACACATGATCTCGGACATCAGCTTCAGCGACAGCCAGCTGTTGTAAAGACTCAATGCTGTTAATGGGTAGCTGCAAGTTGGTGGCAATCTTGCCTCGGAACGCTGGCTCTAAATGAGCAATCAAGACTTCCAGTAACCTTTGCCAATGAGTCAGGGTATTTTCGGGATCAAAGCGCCGCAACCAGCGGTTCATCAGTCGCATTTGATGCCAAAGCTCTGGAGTTAGGATCAATGTGGGGTGAATGCAGCGTAAAGCTCCCAAGTTTGCTAACAACTGCAAAGCCGATGGCCAGTAGTGGGCGGTCAAGATGTATTTGAGTTCGCTCTTTAACCGAGTTTGCAGCGCAGGGGCACGACTGTTTTCGTCTTGGACGCGATCGTAAACACCACTGTCGATCGCATGGCGGATATACCTCTCAGTTTGGGGATCAATCTCGAATCCCAGCCGCACTGCAAAGCGCACCGCCCGATAAATCCGGGTGGGGTCTTCAATAAAGCTGTTGGCATGAAGGACGCGAATCTGGCGCGATCGCAAATCTAGCAGGCCACCGAAGAAATCCAGCAACTCCCCAGAGCGCGGAGCGGTGAGACGAATCGCAAGCGCATTAATCGTGAAGTCTCGCCGATAGAGGTCTTGACGGATTGAGCTGGCCTCAACTTCGGGGTTGGCAGCAGGATAGGGATAAAACTCTGTGCGAGCCGTGGCAATATCCACCCAGAGCGAATTCAGTTCTGGATCTTTGTGCCACAACAAAGCCGCCGTCTGGAATTGACCGTGAATATCTAAGCGAGACTGAGGATACTGTTGCTGGAGGGCACGGGCCAGCTCTACCCCTGCCCCTTCTTGCAGCGCTCGATGGTAGCCATCCACAACCAAATCAATATCACTTAGCAACAAAGCTGCTTCTGGCTCAGCCAGCAATAGATCCCGCACTGCCCCTCCCACTAGGTACAGATGCCAACCTCTCGCTTCGGCCTGTTGAGCGGCAGCATCTAAAACTGACCATAACTGCGGTGCCAACCGAGCTTTAAGTTGTTCCTGTAATGAGGTCCGAATTGGAGACATCTTATCTCCAGGCACCACGGCACTGACAGGACGTTGCATTTGGTGCAGTTGGCGCAGCACGTCAGTCCGGGTGACAATCCCCACCAGCTGACCTGCTTCCAGCACAGGTAAACGACCAATGTCATACGTCACCATCAGCGACTCAATTTCTGGTAGTAGCGTCTCTGGGGCGATCGTCTTCAGATTCGTCGTCATGTAGCCTTTGACGGGGGCATGACCAAAGCCGTGATGCAGGGCAATATCGAGATCTCGCCGAGAAATAATGCCGACGAGTTGATCTTGCACATTGACCACTGACAAACCGGAGTGGCCATAGCGCAACAAAATTCTCTGGGCTTCATTGATCGTGGTGTCTGGTCGAATCGTTCGCACAGGCGAAGACATCAGTTCGCGGGCGGTGGGAGGCTGCGGAATTTGCTGCTGCAACCCTGCTCGTAACTGTTGCAATACTGACTCTGGATTCACCCCACGTAATGTCAGGGCGGCAGCTTTAGGATGTCCGCCACCGCCTAGCGGCTGAAACAATTCATTCAGATCGGTGCCCTCGATCTGCGATCGCCCAATCACGCTCAAGCGCATATCATCCAGCTCTGCATCTTCTGCCTCTGCCGATCGCACCGGATAATGGGCAGCGAGCAACAAGGCATCGATTTCGGTAAGTTCGCTAATTCGGGAGGCCAAGCTTGACAGCCCAGGAATATAAGCTCCCGGTTGCAACAACACCCAAGCCACTCGATGGCCTTGAATTTCCTCCGATTGCAGTTCGTCTAGGGCGATCGCCAACAACTCTTGCAATTGCGGCGACAAGCCAGGGTCAATATATTCAGCAATTACCTTGAGGTTGGCTCCCTGCCCCATCAGCCAAGCCAAAGCCATTGCATCTCTCACCGTGGCATGGTCATAGGTCAGCGAACCTGTATCCACATGCACCCCCAACGCCATCACTGTCGCCTCAGATGGAGTCAGCTCGATACCTTGGGCTTGCAGTTGTTCGGCAATCAGCGTCGAGGTGGCCCCCACAGGCTCAATCTGAAAAGAGGTGGCAGGAATATCGCTCTCTGTATTCAGGTGGTGGTCATAGACTGTAATTTCGAGATTGGGTAAATCTAGCCACTCCGCAGTCTTGCCAATGCGATCGCGCCGCTGAGCATCCACTACCGCGATCGAACGAATTTGCTGCGGACTCACCGATCGCCGCTCAATTAAAGGATATTCATCCCGGTGCAGCGCCAAAAAATCATGAACCGCTGGATGCGAACCGCCACTCAAAACAATTCGTGCCCCTGGCTGCAAGCGGGTCAGGCCGACTGCCGCGCCCAAGGTATCAAAATCGGCGGTGGTATGACACAGAATTAAATCCATTTCCCTTGTTTCAAGCCTTGATCGAGCGGGACGGCGGCTGGGCTACATAATGGCTCAGACCATTACCAGTACCCACTAGACATGTTTCTTCAATCGTGGCAGAGAAAGTGCCGAGAGGGGCTGAATTTCTGGTAGCGTACTACTCAGGACTGATCAAAAATTTGTCTAAATTCAGCGACATGGTGTGAACCAGTCCACTGCTGTATTGGGAGAAAAAAATGTTTTCAATTCTGTTCCAGCTCGCCTTAGTTGCCTTGGTTGGGTTGTCCTTTGTGATGGTGGTTGGCGTTCCAGTCGCTTACGCCTCTCCTCAAAATTGGGAGCAATCTAAGCGATTGATCTTTTTAGGTTCTGGCGCTTGGGTAGCCTTGGTGCTACTTGTGGGCCTCCTGAATTACCTGGTGGTTTAGGCCGTCAACAGATTGATTCAAAATAAAACCCCTTTGATCCAACTTCACAGATACCGATAGGCAGCCATGACAGTTTTTGAGGGAACTTTTACCCAGGCAGAATCTCTACGTTTTGCGATCGTGATTGGTCGATTTAATGACTTGATCACAACCAAATTGCTAGAGGGCTGTCAAGATTGCTTAAAACGTCACGGCGTTGACCCCAACCCACAGGGCACCCAAGTCGATTATGTCTGGGTGCCAGGGAGTTTTGAGGTTCCCTTGGTGGCTCGGCAATTAGCTCTGGCGAATCGCTATGACGCCATTATTTGCCTAGGAGCCGTGATTCGCGGTCAAACTCCTCATTTTGACTATGTGGCTGCTGAAGTATCCAAAGGCATTGCCGCAGTTGGGTTGCAAACAGGGGTTCCCGTTATTTTCGGCATTGTCACCACAGACACCATGCAGCAAGCCTTGGAGCGGGCAGGGATCAAGAGTAATAAAGGTTGGGATTACGCCATGAATGCCCTGGAAATGGCGAGCCTCATGCGCCAATTGCGATCGGGGGCGGGACTTGATCTCCAGAACTCCCATGCTTCTGGTACAACCCCAACTCAAACATTGCCTGCGGCTCCAAGCAATACCCTTGCTCCCAGCTGGTCTAAGGACGAAGAGCGGCTAGGTTAAGCTGCGATCGCATCCTATTGCAGCTCAATTGTGACAATAGCCGCAACTTTCTCAACATTTCTTTCGCAAAAGTGTTGACAAACCTATAGATATCTGAGATATTAATCCTAGTGCGGCTTGCGGGCATAGCTCAGTGGTAGAGCGTCACCTTGCCAAGGTGAATGTCGCGCGTTCGAATCGCGTTGCCCGCTTTGAGACATGACAACTAAACTAAGGCATCACTTGAATCTTGAAGGGGGTTGAAATTTATAAACAACTCCTTTTCAATTATTTCGACAACTTGTACCAGCAGATACACCTAAGTGATTAGACTGATGGGTATAACTCTAGTAAGATTTGCGTCAGATCCTAGGGTGATAAGATTTTGTTTAGTAATCTAGTCAATAGGCAACCTCCTGACTCCCTCAGGTGAAGCGCCTCAACGACAAGTATTCAAACATCTCATTACAATTACGCCATTAAAACTACTGAGTTAAAACTGAGTAGTTTGAAACTTTAAAGAATCTCTGTCTTAACTATCTTTAACTCTATAACTGCTTGTGCAATCCCAAAAAGCCCAAAAGATTGAGTTAAACACCGAATACCCATGCCCCTGCCGCCGCCGGGGACGCCTTATACCCATTACGCTGACCGAAGCTTTCGGCTGTAATCGCTGTCAGCAAATCTTTGTGGTTGAGGAAAGTGGGTACGTGATTGAGAAACTTTCCACCACCTATCCTTATAAGCAGGCTTGGCGTTGGAGTGGTCATCAGTGGAATACAGCCCACTCTGGCCTGCGTGAAAGCTATTTGCCCCTGGCTCTAGGCATCGTCATCGTCTTGCTCGTGCTTTGCCTACCGATGGCGCTCCATTCCCCTTCAAACCCCAGTAATATTATTCTCTGGGCAGTAGTAATGGTGCTAGCTGCAATGTTGCCAGCGTTTATCCTCTGGCTAGCTTACAGACGTTAGCTCAATGTCACCTGATTCTTCCATTCCCGTTGATCCGTTAGGCGGAGTTCGTCGCGCTTACCAAGCTTCTCTTGGCTTAGCGACGACTCAAGGAGCCGATCGCAGTCGAGCGGTGCAAGCCATGGTGCAAGCTCTCAAGCGCTATCAAGACGACATTTTAGAAGCCAATACGCTGGACTTAGAAGCCAGTCGAGAAATGGCAGTGCCAGAGTTGATTTTGGAATGGCTGAAATTAACGCCAGAGCGCTTGCAAGCCACGATTCAAACCTTGCAGAAGCTGGCAGAACTGTCTGACCCGATTCGGCGGGTGATGAGTGCAGCTTATCAAATTCCTCACAGCCAGACCTATAGCCAACTGGTGCCTCTGGGCGTGATTGCGCTGGTGTATGAAGCTTTTCCAGATTTAGCCGCGATCGCCGCAGGACTTTGCATTAAAACTGGGAACTGCTTAGTGCTCAAAGGGGGCAGTGAAGCCAGCCACACCAACCTGGTAATCGCTCAAGCGCTGCAAGCTGCTATCTACGAAGCGGGATTGCCAGAGGGCTGTCTAGAGCTATTGCCCGCAGAACAAGGGGCATCAGTGCGAGATTTAATTACTCAAGACCCATATCTCAACCTGATCATTCCCTATGGTCGTCCGAGTTTGGTACAGCAGGTGGTCCGACAAGCCACTGCCCCGGTGTTGCGATCGGCGATGGGCAACTGTTATCTGTACTGGTCGCCTTCTGGCAGCTTAGAGGCGGCTCGCTGGATGATTTTGGACAGCCATCAAGCTGAACCGGATGCGGTGAATGCGATCGAGAAGGTGTTGATCCATCAAGACCAAAATCGTTCGTCTTTGGTCATGTTGTGGAATAGCCTACGAGAAAAAGGTTTTACCTTAAAAGGCAGTCCTGAGCTTGCTGCCGAACATCCAGAATTGTTACTGGCAGAAGATCGGGAGTGGAACCAAGCTTACCTGGATAAAGTTGTGGCGTTTAAGACGGTGAGCAATATCGAAGCGGCGATCGCCTGGATTAACCAATACAGTAGTGGTCACGCCGATTGTCTGGTCACTGAGTCTT
>DATNPE010000306.1:0-2084 GCA_036703355.1 Allocoleopsis sp.
TCATTCTGGTGGCACTCCTGGCACCGATGTTTCAAGCTTGGGGCTGGCTACAGAGCCCAGATACTTTTTCATTAGCTGCGCCAATCAAGGCACCCCCTTCCGCTAGTCACTGGTTTGGTACCAATGCTGAAGGTTACGATATTTTTTCACGGACCTTGTTTGGTAGCCAAGTGGCACTGCAAGTTGTGGTTTTAGCAACCGCATTGAGCTTGGTGATAGGCGTGCCCTTAGGTTTAGTGAGTGGGTATGTCGGCGGTAAGCTCGATCGCAGCCTCCTATTTTTGATGGATACGATCTATACCTTGCCAGGTCTACTGCTCTCGGTAGCATTGGCGTTTGCTGTAGGCCCAGGGGTTTTAAATGCGGCGATCGCGCTGAGTATTTCCTATGTGCCGCAGTACTATCGCGTTGTCAGAAACCATACTGTCTCTGTGAAAACGGAGTTATTTATTGAAGCAGCTCAAGCGATGGGCGCTTCCACCTGGACCGTCCTCTCGCGCTATTTGTTGCTCAACGTGATTCAAAGCGTGCCCGTACTATTTACACTGAACGCGGCAGACGCAATTTTGACTCTAGGAGGACTTGGTTTCCTGGGGTTGGGGCTGCCTGCAAATGTGCCAGAGTGGGGGCGTGACCTACAAAAAGCTTTAAGTGGCCTTTCTACAGGCATTTGGTGGCCTGCTTTTTTCCCTGGGATGGCCATGACCTTGATGGTGATAGGCTTGTCTCTCCTAGGAGAAGGGCTAAATGAGTTTGTCAATCCACTGTTACGACGGGAAAACTGGAACCGGAAAGCGGCTGAGTAAGCGCGTATTGATTAACTATTCAGTTCGCTCGGATGTGCTAAATGCCCCTCAAGACTTCATTACTTGTAACCGCCATTGGCTTCACACTGGTTGCAGCAGTGAGTGGGAGTTTCCGAGCGAATTCTAACCAGCTCTGGCGCTCCTCCGACGCAACGGTTAGTGCAGCTTCTAGCTCTGGTGACTCTGCTGCTAGTGGAGCTAATCTACTCCGCAATCAAGGAGGCGATCGCCCTCTGGACCGTGCTGTTCACCCAGACGAACCTGCTCAAGAGACGCTCGACCAAAGATTTTCGGTTGAAAACTCACTGGCAAGAATTCAGCAAATTGATGCAGCTTTAACCAGTTTTCGGCAATTGACAGAAGCAAGTCAGGAAAAATTAGGCGAAACAGAGGTTGCTCAGGTTGGTAATACAGATTGGGAAACCCAAAATCTAGGCTTTCATAACTGGGTAGGAGCGGTTGAAGGAACGCTACTGAAGCAGAACTACCAAATTGCTCAGTTGGAACTAAAGTTGGCTCAACAGCAGTACGCAGCAGGCAAGATCACCAAAACTGAACTGGGACAGAAAGCTTTGAATGAACGAAAAGCGGCTCAAGCGCTGGCTCAATTCTGGAAGTCTTTTAGCATTGCTGACTAAGGACGCTGTAGGATTGTAGACCGTCACCTCCTCAGTTAGTGCATTCTTAGAAATATGGGGACATCACCCAATGCAGCCCAGCACTCAGCGCCTCAGGTTTTAGGTATTGACCTAGGTGGCTCGGCGATTAAGTTAGGCCGCTTTAGCCAAGATGGTACCTGTCTACAAGCGATGACTGTGGCGACTCCACAGCCTGCTCACCCGGAAGCAGTTTTGGCAGTTATGGTCGATGCGATCGCTCAGCTTGACCCCGACGAGACGTGTCTAGCTATTGGCGTGGGAACGCCGGGACCCGCCGATCGCCAAGGTCGCATTGCTAGAATTGCCATCAATTTACCGGATTGGCACAATATTCCAGTTGCAGATTGGCTGGAAGCCAAAACCGGACGACCAACCGTGATTGAGAACGATGCCAATTGTGCTGGCTTGGGAGAAGCTTGGTTAGGCGCAGGGCAGAAATTTCGCAATCTGATTTTGCTGACGTTGGGCACGGGAGTGGGTGGTGCCATTATTTTCAACGGCCAACTGTTCACTGGACACGATGGAGCGGCAGGTGAGCTGGGCTTGATTACTTTAAGGCCCGATGGCCCAGTTTGTAACAGTGGCAATCACGGTTCTCTGGAACAGTATGCTTCAGTTC
>DATNPE010000307.1:0-8094 GCA_036703355.1 Allocoleopsis sp.
AGTCGTCAACCGTACTGTACAGGTCTTCAGTTCTAATCTGGCCCCAGCCATTACTGCGCCTCCTGGTCAAGTGGTGCAAGTGATTGATGTGAGCGACACCAATCTCTCAACCTACGAAGCCAGCAACCTCATCCTTAACTACAAAGAGGTAGGGGTGAGCCAAGGCAGCGTTACCAGCACTAGCGATTACGAATACAAATCGAGCACTAAAGTGAAGGTGAAAGAGGAAAAAGGCAAAAAGGACAAAAAAGGTCACAAGAAGTAAGCCTAGCACTTGCATTGACTTAACCTCTGAATTGCGCCTGAGTAGGGAGTTGATATAGCAGCTCTCTACTTTTTTTTAGGCATAGCAAAGTGTTGAGTACTGGGAACTGTTCGTGAAGCGTGCGCGTAGCGCGTAGTGCTGAGTACGGAGCAAGTCGTGATCCTACTTTCAGCCAGTCACCTGTCCCAACCTATTGCAGTATTGCTATCACTACTGGGGTTCTGCCTTGGTAACCGATCGCTCATCTACACCCAGAGTCAGCTCTAAAGGTGTGTTGTTCGGTAGAGCTTTTACTACGGTTCGGTACACATCGTAGTTCGTTGAGGCAGTGGTGGCGCGATCGCCTATCTGATAGGTAATTTCATATTTCACAGTCTTGAGGATCTGAGGCGTACTGATTTTTTCGTAGGTTCTTTGTCGCCGCTCCATTTCATCGACGGTAGGGCGAGGCGGCAAAGCAGGCCACCACAAACCCTGGTCATCTGGTCCCGTCACTGCCCCTTCAGGCCGATCGCCGTTGCGATTCAACAGAGAAGTGGTGGCAAAGGCTTCAGTACGAGTGGCCTGGTCACTTCCCGGATTGGTGGAGTATTCCACTTGCCAGGTGTAAGTGGTGCGAGCGGTTGCTTCATATTGGGTCGTGGTCAGGGTTTCACAGCCTGCTAAGGCGATCGCCAATCCAGTTCCCATCAGCCCAATCCATAGTTTTCTGAAGTCTCTCACACCATTGGTCATACAATTTCCTACATCAAAATCCTAATTTTTTATCTAGCCCTTAACAGAAATCTGATTGCACTCAAGATAACGATAGAAACAATTAATTTTTAGCCTCAGAGTTAATTTAGCTTCACCCTGAAGCAGGGTGCTAGAAGACAGATCAATCTTTTTCAAGCAAATCTTTACTTTTTAGTCAAAATTTATCTTTCAGAAGCAAGAGCTTAAAAATACACCTCTACAATCTTGGCTTCAAACTATTTCTTAATGATTGGTCCACCTTCAGAGCCGAGCCTCTTCTCCCCCACCGTCATTTGAAACAATTACTATCTTCCCCCGCAAGTCTTTAACCTGATCGCTTGCATCCAAAATCCTTTTTCTCTGACTCATTGCTCACCCCAAAAGCTTTTGCCTCCAAAGTTTTAGCGATCGCAGCCACAAATATAAAAATCTTGAGGCATGGCAAAGATAGCTAGAAGTCGGTTGAGATAATCTTAATATTTTTAATCTAAATTAAATTTGAAACTAATTAACTCGCCACAAAGAATCTATTTATTGAAGCAGACCTTAATTTTAAGCAATATCAGCAATACCTATTTGATGCTTCAAAGCTGAAGAAAGTAAAAAGTTGATTCTATCGTCCACACAACCAGAAGATAATTAAGCTAAGAGATTCTAGCAGTTCAAAAGCCCTAAAAAGCACAAACTTCTGCGAGATATATTGGTGTCTAGCGTGCTGGGTTATTTATGCAGTCAATTTCAAGTTACGTCTTGGTTCTGAGCCAGCGATCGGATGATTTAGATATTTTAAAGTCGCTACTGGGGCGACTATGTTGTGCAGTGAGTGTCGCTAGTTCCGAAGCGCAAGCAGTGGCCCAGGCAAATCAAGCACCACCTTATCTAGTAATCTTGTCCGGCGATCGCCAAACTTGGTCTCAAGGATTGGTTCGTCACTTACGCAGCATGACTCGGACTTGCAACACAACGATTGTGGCCCTGACCGATTGCCATGCCCCCAGTTGGCTACCCCAGGAAGAAAATCCCGGATTTGATGGGTTTTTGGTCAAGCCGATTAGCGGCGACATTCTCTCCTCTCTAGTGCAATCTGCTAAAGTGCGGCGCAGCTGTCTATCAGAGCACTAAAGAGCACTCAATCTCAGGTTTGTTATGCAGCTGGCTCCACTCTATCCAGTTCTCTATCAAATTCTTAAGCCTGCTTTTCCGAGTTGCCTCTGGAGTGGGGATTGCCGCTCACCCGCGATCGCCCTCACCTTTGATGATGGACCGCACCCAGACTATACTCCTCCACTTTTAGAAGTTCTCAGCACCTACAACATTCCAGCCAGCTTCTTTTGGCTCGGTGCTTGTGTTGATCGCGCTCCCGCCATCGCACGAACCGCTTACGAGCAAGGCTATTGGATTGGCTTGCACGGTTATGATCACCGAGCTTTTCCCAAACTCAGCCCTACCGCCTTAAAGCAAAGCTTAGAGCAAACCCAAAGCGCGATCGCCCAAGCTTGCCAATTAGATTTGGCTTATGTGCAGCAAAACATTACCGATGTGCGGCCCCCTAACGGCTTATTTACCCCTCAAACTCTAAGCCTACTCAAAAACTGGGGTTACCGTCCTGTGATGTGGAGCGTTGTCCCCGAAGATTGGGAACGCCCTGGTATCCCCATAGTCATTCAGCGAGTCCTAAAACAAGTACAACAAGGGTCGCTCATTGTTTTACACGATGGCTACTTTGGGGGAGTCGATGTGGCCGCAACCGTAGCCCAGTTGATTCCACTCCTGCTCGAACTCAATTATCAATTTGTCACCATCGATCAGCTTTGGCAAACCCAAAGCCAGCACTACAATAAATGATCATCCTCAGATCATCAGGGTTGCTTGGTTTGATACCTTGCCTAGCTGTTGAGTTAGATTTCATGCCATAGCAAGGTTTTAGAGCGCGATCGCAGACATCACAATTTAAATTTCGCTCAAATCAATACTTGAGCCTAGTTCGCCCATTTGCATTAGGCCCATTTGCATTAGTTGGATTCGCGAATCGAAATTTAGCAACGCTCTGGCAGGTACATCGAGTGTTACCTTTCGTGATAGATGAGAGAAAAATTCTCATTTTCAAATTTTGGTTTGACGGCAAAGTTCAAGATGGCTTGTCCTACCAAGGAGAGTTATTTTGTCGTTTACAAACTCTAGAAATACGCTACCGCCCTCAGCTTTACCACTTTGGCTGCAAACTTTCCCAACAAGGCACGTCCGTTGTCATTAGTTCTAGCCTCAATACCTGTAGCCTCTGGATTAGCTTGCGTGACCCTGCGATTAGAACGATGCTGACCAATTCTGAGAACCTCACCCTACCTGAGCTGGCCAATTCCGCTCCAGTAGGGCCGTTCGAGCCGCCACAACCTGAGGAAACCAGCTACTAGTACCCTGGCTTCTAATGAAAAAACTAAATTATCCGAATAGAGTAATTTATATCTTTTAATCTCTTCGCTAACATCATCATGATTTTGCTGCAAGCTAATTGAGTTAGGGTGGGTAAGTTGGATCTGTCATCATCTAGCGAAGCCGTTTGGCTCTCCGAGACATCTCCTGTTTCGTACTTCTCTTAATAGAAAGCTCATCGTTTTAACCCAGCTCAGCTGTATTAACCTGTCAGGATTACTGAGGTTTACAGCCCTAACAGCTAAGAAATTACCTTCTCAGTTGGCTGGCGTTGTTTCCTACCCGTCACTGCATGAAATGTTTGCCTGAATTCTACTTCTTCGCGATGTTTACGCTATCATCAGAAGCTCATGGATTCTTCACGAGTGTAGTCGATGAAAATCAACTTCCCGCTTGGCTGCATCATGCGTACTGTGCATATCCTGCTTACTCATCATTCATAAGTTACGGCAAGGAAAAGGATGCAACTTTTGTGAGAAAAGCTACAATCGGAGAGACATTCAAAATTCCAGCACCTACCTATACCTCAGCAAGACCTCAACCAAACGCTGTATGTTCAGGGATGTGGTCGCTTTTTGCGTTACCTATGTTTCACCACCAAAGTGTTTCGCAAAGTTTTTGACCAAATTCTCTAACTTTAGGGGGTTATCTTCTGAAAAAGCATGTTACCAATGATGGATAGAGATCTTTACGTCTCTCCTAATTCGTTAAGGTTCATGCGGTTGTAGGGAAAGCGATACCAAAGCTAGATGAGCGTCGCGTGCTCGACGGCATGATCACCTAAACAACTTGTCCAGTTCTTCTGAACAAGTTCGGCAATTTTTAGATCGCCAACGATCTCAACTTTTTTGACTCTCTACACATAAGGAGCATGAGGAACGCGGCATGACCCAGGCCCATAACGTACTCGAAACCATCGAATCGCTTCGCGACGCTTCTGACGAACAGCCAGAGGGTGAGCTAGATGACTTCTTGCTTGAGGAAGAAGATGACGACTCTCTAGATGTGCAGCCGGATGAAGAGGATGGTAAGCCTGGCAAGGGTCGGGGTACCCGACGACGGGCTCAAGCGAAAAAGAAGCACTACACCGAAGACTCTATCCGTCTCTATCTCCAAGAAATTGGTCGCATTCGCCTTCTACGAGCTGATGAAGAAATTGAGCTAGCGCGAAAAATTGCGGACCTGCTGGAACTGGAGCGCATTCGGGAAAAGCTTTCCGACAAGCTGGAGCGTGAACCCCATGATGGTGAGTGGGCAAGCGAAGTCAATATGGCATTGCCAGCCTTCCGCTATCGCCTTCACCTAGGTCGGCGGGCAAAAGACAAAATGGTGCAGTCTAATCTGCGTCTAGTCGTGTCTATCGCCAAGAAATACATGAATCGGGGTCTGTCGTTCCAAGACCTGATTCAAGAAGGTAGCTTGGGTCTGATTCGGGCGGCTGAGAAGTTTGACCACGAAAAAGGTTATAAGTTCTCTACCTATGCGACTTGGTGGATTCGTCAGGCCATTACCCGGGCGATCGCAGATCAATCTCGGACGATTCGCCTACCAGTCCACTTGTACGAAACCATTTCTCGGATTAAGAAAACCACCAAACTGCTCTCTCAAGAAATGGGCCGCAAACCCACGGAAGAAGAGATTGCCACTCGCATGGAAATGACCATCGAGAAGCTACGGTTTATTGCTAAATCGGCTCAATTACCAATTTCTTTAGAAACTCCCATTGGTAAAGAAGAAGATTCCCGCCTGGGTGACTTTATCGAATCCGATGGCGAAACCCCTGAAGATCAAGTTTCTAAGAATCTACTGCGGGAAGATTTAGAAAGCGTTTTGGGTACTCTTAGCCCGCGTGAGCGTGATGTCCTCCGCCTGCGCTATGGCTTGGATGATGGACGCATGAAGACTTTGGAAGAAATTGGCCAAATCTTCAACGTTACCCGTGAGCGCATTCGCCAGATTGAAGCCAAAGCCCTGCGGAAACTACGTCACCCCAATCGTAATAGCGTCCTCAAAGAATACATCCGCTAGGCAATTCCTGGTTTAGTCCAGTTAAACAAGAGGCTCGTAGCACAACGCTATTGAGCCTTTTTCGTTTGCAGTACTTGCAACAAAAACAGGTGCAACAAAAAACTGGAAGCTCAGATTGAAACTTCCAGTGAATCAGTTATTTGAGGTTGACAAGAGTTTGATCAAAAACCGCACAAAAGGACTACATTAAGCCCCAAAAGTGCAAGAACCCTTCATTAGAAAAGAGTTCAATCAAAGTAGCGGCTAAGAAGCCTAGCATTGCCAGACGACCATTCCAAATTTCGGCTTGGGGGGTAAAACCAAAGCGCCAAGCATTGCGATCGTCCATAACCGGAGGATTGACTTTATTGATGTCTTGCATCGTTTTCTCTCCAAATGTGTGAGATAAACAGAGATCACTCAGCGAACAACCTAAGCTTGGCTAAGCCAGAGGGTTAGCACAAAGCCTTATTAAGTTATGCAAACTAATGTAACTAACATTTCTGCTGCGTGCAACGCGAATTTTGGCGATCGCAACTCAGTCGGAAATATCTTCAAGCTTCCTACAATCTACATCAAGCCCCAGAAGTGCAAAAATCCTTGACCTGAAGCTAACTCAATTAAGGTTGCTGCCACAAACCCAATCATGGCAAGGCGACCGTTCCAAATTTCGGCTTGAGGAGTAAAACCAGTCCGCCAAGCGTTGCGATCGTCCAGGGTGGGAGGAGTTACTTTGGTAATGTCTTGCATCAGTTTCTCTTCCTATCGACTGTAATCTGTTAAGCAGTTTGTAATATCTCTTAACTAAATGTAAAGCAATTTGGAATAAACAAACCTCTTTCATCAGGTAGAGACGGTAGCTGTAATACAACAAGCAGCAGTTTTAAGTAACCAAGAGACAGGAGTCAGCGCCTAGGCAAACACTGCATTCCCCGTTTCGGGTTCAAATAAGTGAATTTTGTCAGTGGCGATCGCCAACCACATTTCCTCACCCAAGCGCACCGTCTGGTCAGGACTGACACGGGCTTGGAGGGTGGCTTCTGCGGCTTCAGATCCTACGATCCGCACTAAAATTTGAGTTTCATTCCCCAGGGCTTCGACTCGTTCGATTTGCACGGGCAGGTTTTTAGGCGCAGGAACACCGACACTCAAGTGCTCAGGTCGAATGCCCAATAGCAGCGATCGCCCGTCATATTTTTGTAAGGCTGCGGCCCAGGTTTCGGGTAAGGTGAGGCGAAATTGCGGATGGGTAATCAGCAGCGGCGCTTTGACTTGAACAGGTAAAAAGTTCATGGTGGGCGAGCCGATGAATTCTGCCACAAACCGATTCACGGGACGGTTGTATAGCTCCAGAGGCGAGGCAATTTGTTGAATTTGGCCTGCATTCATTACGGCAATGCGATCGCCCATCGTCATTGCTTCTACTTGGTCGTGGGTGACGTAGATGGTGGTGGTGCCCAGTTGCCGTTGGAGTTTCACAATTTGGGCGCGGGTTTCGGTGCGGAGTTTAGCATCCAAGTTGGATAGCGGCTCATCCATCAAAAACACTTGAGGGTTGCGAGCCATCGCCCGTCCCAAGGCCACCCGCTGCTTTTGGCCCCCGGAGAGCTGCTTGGGTAAGCGATGTAATAAAGGTTCAATCTGGAGCATTTGAGCTACCGTTCTCACCCGTTCATCGACAGCGCGCTCTCGATCGGACCGGTAACGCAGTCCTTTGGGCAGCGATCGCGTGGAACTCACCAGTAGATTCTCGGCCCAGATCGGCAGCCCTTGTTGTCTGCTACTTCTACGAGTTCTCGCTGGTTCTGGATCGCCTAGTTGGGTGCGACGGAGGCCAAAGGCGAGGTTGTCGTAGACGCTCATGTGGGGGTAGAGGGCATAGCTCTGAAACACCATTGCAATGTCCCGCGCTTTGGGAGGCAAATCATTGATTAAGCGATCGCCCACCCAAATGTTGCCGCCAGTTAATTCCTCTAACCCCGCAATCAAGCGCAGTAAAGTGCTTTTGCCACAACCCGATGGCCCAACCAACACCATGAACTCGCCGTCATTTACGGTTAGGTTGATGCGACGTAGCACACTCACGCTCGGCGTTGACGAGGTAGCAGGCTCAGCTGAAGTTGCAGTCGTCTCACTCGCCGAAGCAACACTTTGAGCCAGTAAAGGTTCGGCTGGAGCAGGAACCCCCGTCCCCTCTCCTCGCCGACTGACAAAGCTTTTATAGATATTTTCTAGGACAACCTGCGCCACGATAGTTCCGATCTAAAGCGTTGAAATTTAGCTTACTGGACTTTATCTCCAGAATGCACTGCTTCTCGCATGGGTGGCTATGAAACAGTGATCTAGCTAACCCGCCTCCAAGGAACTCGTGGCAGTTTCTAGAGCGGTAATCGTGACAATCTTCTCGCCAGCAGGCAGGGGGAAGAGGCGATCGCCTGAGCCATCTTTACCTTGAATTGCCACTGTTTCCACCACCAAGCGAGCCAAACGGTTTTGATTCGTCCACAGCAACACTTCTGTATCAGGTAGGGCTGCGGTCATACCCACCAAGTTATCAGTCTTGGTCTTAAACTGAATCGCTTGGATACCAATTTCACCCCGATTCGTCAGCCGCAAAGCACTCACAGGCATCCGTTTCGCATAGCCTCGCTCTGTGA
>DATNPE010000308.1:0-9592 GCA_036703355.1 Allocoleopsis sp.
TGTGCATGGATTGGCTTCTCCGATGGGTGGTTTTTTCCCAATTCCCCACGGGGTCGTGTGTGGCACCTTGATGGCAGCGGCAGTGCGAGCAAACTGGCAGGCAATGCAGGCGCGTGAACCAGAGAATAGGACGATCGCCAAAATGGCTCGTTTGGGACAACGACTCTCAGGAGAGTCAGGCAAATCTGATGCCTACTATTGCGATGCCTTGGTGAGCATCCTAGAAGACTGGACCGAACAGCTTGAACTGCCTCGTCTCGGTGCTTACAGCATCCAGGCGTCTGACTTGGATAAAATTCTTGATCAGACCCAGAACCGCAATAACCCCATCGAACTGACTCGCAACGAAATTCGCGCTCTGCTAGAAACGCGTCTGTAATTCCAATATCCTGATGCTGTTATGTTTCCCACGTATCATCCCAGCTACAGGACGCTGCAATGAGTTGTTGTAGCGCAGCATTTATGGTTGGGAAGGTACCACAGTTTGTTCTGTTATTTCCAGATGCCGCATGGCCCACATCTTTATACAACACAAACTGATCTCCTTCGTGATAAACCAAGAGTGCGATCGCCACACCATTGGCAGACTGTTTCCATAACTCAACCAGTAGACCCTCCGGCGGTACCACGTTCACATCGTTCACATGTTTATCAACAACAACCCACTGTCGTTCCTGTAAGGCTGCCCGCGTCTGTGCCTCGATCATGGTATCCCATCTCCTTGTCATATTGGAGTAGCAACCAGAAAAGCCCAGTTGTTCCGTAGTAAATACAGGCAATAGCCCCAATCACATAAACAAACCCAGTGAGAAAAAATCCGATCGCGCGACCAGGGGAGGGACCATAGGTTGTGATGAAGCACACCATCCTCAGCAGCTTTGGTAACGACAGACTTCTGTGTATAGGCTTCCACAAAAGCTGCCCAAGCATAGAAGCGATCGCCCCGGAAACTCCCGTCATGCCCAAAGCCTAAATTGAGCTAGAGTGACCTGCGCGATCGCCCCCTAAATGTTGTTTATCGAGTTGGCTGTTGGATCTCCTTTTGCACTTCATCAGACAAGCCAGATTCCTGCACACAGATGGCATACATTTGCACGGCATCGAGTTGGGGCACTAAACCTCTGGCTTGCTCCACCGTCATACCGGGAGGTTTGCAGAAGTTATTGGCGACTTTGCGATACTGCTCTGTGGTGCCCAGCAAGTTACTAAACTTATTCGTGTTTTGCAGAATTGGCAGCGATCGCTGCATCACTCGATTCACCAAAAAAGTAACCGACTTCTGGGAATTCTGAGGCACCAAACCACTCGTGGTAATGGCATTGGTCAGGGCTTCTTGCAGAGAGGCTTTACCATCTGCCGTTGCCAAATAGCTAGTCACCATATCCATTTGCGCCCCCGGATAGGAATTTAGCGCCGCCCGCACGCCTACCAAGAAACTAGCTGACAGAAAATCGGAGACCGTACTAACGTAATCATTAAACTGCACAGGTGAGTTCCGCGACCCATTGGCGCAGATCACCGAGCCATCTTTATCAGCACCCGCGCTCAAGTTAACGCTGCCTTGCTGGCTACAGGAATTCAGTACCTGTTGAATCTTGGGAGAAAACATCTTATTGAGTTTTTGGGCTGCGGGAGAATCAGCTAGCGCCGCAGGAGTAGCTGCCGTTGCAGCCCCCGCTAAACTCACTGATGCAGCCGCACTCAAAGCGATCGCCACCTTACCCCAAGATTGGCTCCAATGAGCGAAGCCAGAATTTGAGACGCGGCAGTGACGATGAGAACGCAATTGAACTGGGCAGCAAGAAGTCATAAAAACCCCAGTGGATGAGGGTGGACAATCAACTGACATCTAACGCGATCGCACAAAGGCAATGCTGCTTAGCTGATCCAACTTAGCTCATGCAAAGAACTTGGCGCATCCTCCGCATGTTGGTTGGCAAATCTAGTTGCATGGCTTGTTGCACAAACATCGTAGGGATGGGAATGGCAGGAGTTGCTTGCACCGAATAAGCTAGTAGCGTGCCAGTGAGGTAGTCCTGCAAGGTTAGTTCAGCCGTAAATTCAGTAAAACTGCCTCGCTCTTGGCGAAACTGGATTTTTTGCTGCACAGTCTCGACAACCCGGAGATGAACTTCAACTTGAGCCGTAAAAAAGAGAAATGCTTTGCTGGCAACCTGATACAGCTGCTTGCCGCCTGAACTTAGCCCCTCACCTCGGCTCAACACCTCACTCCGCACCACATCGGGAAAGTATTGCACCCAGCGGGGATAGTCGGTGAGCTGCTGCCAAGCCAGCGATCGCGCCAGGGGTAGATACATCGCCGCTGTCACCGCACCGCCCCAAACCGAATGGGCTTTGGTGTTTAGTAAAATCTCTCCTCGGAGCAGAGCTTCATGCTCACTCTGACTGCGCTTAGGGATAGATGCTCGCCAATTACCGTTAAATGAGTCAGCAGTCATGTGGGATGCAGAAACTCCTAATAAGTTAATAGAAGCATGGGTTCACCCATAGTCCAGCATCACCTCTGCGATCGCGTTAGAACACTAGCAAGTGATCAACAAAGTATAGCTGCCTAGGTTTCATTCCATTTATTCATCACCTTAGCGAGATCTCCAGAAAAAGGGGCCGCTTCTAGATAAAGATTCCGCAAAACTTTGTAAGAATTTGTCAGATTTCTGGAGCCGAATGCCGCTCAAGTCCTGCAACTGCGATCGCGTCTCATGCCACAATGAGGGCGATCGCTTGCATTGAGGTCAATGGTTTCCCGTGAACAATTTTTCTAGATACGTTTCTCACCCCACTACCAAAATTTTTCTTATTTGTTTGGGGATCACCGTATTCGTCTGGATTTTGCGAGGCTTTGGCCTATTGTCGTTTGTTTCCAGCGGTATCATTTGGGCCCTACTGTTTCTGACCATCGGTGCTGGAATTGTCGCTGGACTGCAACGGGCGCGCTAGCCTCGTAGCTTGGATAATGCGCTGCTGGTGTTGCTGTCGCATCGCCGCCCCCACCGTCACATTTAACTGATTGCCAATCAGCAGGACCAACGAGCTTAAATAGAGCCAAAGCAACAAGACAATCACGGCACCAATGGCCCCATAAGCTCGGTTGAAGTCACCAAAATGCGAGACGTAGAACCGAAACGAACTAGAGAGCAGCGCCCAAAATATTGCTGCCAGTACTGCTCCTGGCATAATCGGCGTTCCTAGTTTCCATTGGCTCGGTCCATAGCGATAAATAAAGGCAAACGCAGCCGAGACAATTCCCAAAGCCAGGGGCCAACTGAGGAGCCGCCAAGTGGATAGCAACCCTGAGCCTAAAATGCCACTTTGACTCGCCACATGCTTGACAATTAAGTCACTAATAAACATCAAAAAAGATGCTACCATCAGCAGCACAATGGTGCCGATCGTCAGGGCTACAGCTACCAACTTTGCTTTCCAAAACGGACGAGTCTGCTCTGGAGGAATTTGTTGAATGTGATCAAAGGCAGTCATCGCTGCACTCAGCGCTCCGGAAGACGCCCAAATCGCCGCAATGAAGCTCAGGGAAAACAAGCTGCGATTACGGGTTTGACTGATGCCTCTGACAAAGTTTTGAATCAGCACTTGCACTTCATTGGGAGCCACCTGGCTTAACTGAGACGCTAAATTTTGCAGCGTTCCTTGCAGTGATTCAAACAGACCGATCGCGGTCAAAACCGCCAGAATTGCTGGAAATAGACCTAACATCGCGTTGTAGGCCATCTCTGCGGACAACCCTGGCAACCGTTGCTGACCAGCAGCGTCAATCACCTGTTTAATCGTGGTCCAGTTTAGATGCTGAAAGAAGCGGAAGAAGCGAGCTGATAGCATGGGCCTGGCTTGGGCAACAGCACTTTGTGAAATACTTTGACAGATTCAGTGCACAAATGCCAATGGAGCATAGCCGCAGCATAGCTGACCCTCTAGATTGGCACTGGTTACCGATAAACCAAGTAGCGATCGCGTCCTGCCATTTTTGCTTCATAGAGCGCTTTATCTGCGGCTGCAATTAAGAAGGTGGGAGCGATTTCTGGTTTTGGTACTAGACAAGCAATGCCCAAACTCAAGGTGACATAATTTGCAATCCCCGACTGAGCATGAGGAATGCCGAGGCCTTGGATATTGGCTTGAACTTCGGCAGCAACCAAAGTCGCACCAAGCTCTTCTGTGTTGGGTAATAAGACGGCAAATTCTTCACCCCCATAACGAGCAGCCAAATCAGCAGGCCGCTTGGTCGTTTGACGTAACACGGCTGCGACTTGTTGCAAGCAGCGATCGCCCGCCAGATGACCATAGAAATCGTTGTAGCGCTTAAAAAAGTCCACATCTGCCAAAATGAGCGAGATTGGCACTTGCTGTCGCAGGGCTCGTCGCCATTCCTTATCCAAATATTCATCAAAGGAGCGACGGTTCGCGAGCTGAGTCAAGCCATCGGAATTGGCTAAGCGCCGAAGTTCCTGGTTGGCAACTTCTAGCTGTTGGTAAAGCTGAGCTTGTTGAATCGCGATGCCAACCTGAGTCGATAACTGTTGCAGCAATTCAATTTCTAACGGTTGCCACTGCCGAGGTTGAGAACACTGATAGGCACTGAGCAGGCCCCACAGTTCGTCACCTCGCAGAATCGGGACGGTTAAGTCAGCTTGAACTTGCAAGAGATTCAGCAACTGCTGATAGCGTAACGGCAGTCTGGTCTGAGCCACATCCGCAATCGCCTGAATTTGTCCCTGCTGATAGGATTGCCGACAACGCTTGGTCCAGTAGGCAGCCTCCATCACCTTCCCAGCAATAGATACTATTTCTGTCGTGACAGACTCAACAGCCACAGTACTGTTGCCATTGGCTTCAAAACGATAGATCAGTACGCGATCGGCTTGGAGAAATTGCCTCACTTCCTCAACCGTTGTCTTTAAGATCGTGTCTAGATGCAACGACTGCCGCATATGATTGGCGATCGCACTCATCACCCGTTCCTTAGCAATTTGGCTTTGCAGCGTTTGCTCCACCTTCATCCGTTCCACAATTTCTCGCTGCAATTGCTCATTGGTATGCTGGATCTCCTTAGTGCGAGCATCAACCTCTTGTTGCAGAGCATCCAGGGTGGGATGTAGCTCCAACGGGTCCAGCGATCGCAGAATGCTACTTTGTGTAATCAACCCTAGCAACTCTCCGTTCTCCCCCAGCACCACTAACCGCCGGATCTGATGTTTCTGCATCTGTTCATGGGCTTGCCAAAGAGAGGACTGGGCCTCGATCGAGTACAACCGTGTCTTCATCGCACTTGCGGCAACAGTCTGAGCCAGATCCCAACCTTGTGCCTGTAGCCGTACGACATCTCGCTCAGTCAAAATGCCCACTGGCTTAGATATTGCAGAATTTGAGGATTCAGATTGTACCAAGACAATGCAGCTGACCTGGTGCTGATACATCAGTTGGCTCAACTGCCAAATAGAGGATGTAGTTGGAGCCACAATCACCTGACTGACCATGACTTCATGAATCTGTCTGGCCTTGAGCAAAGCCGCAGGTTTGAGCGACTCACGAATACTTTGCCGAGTCACCACACCCATGACTCGTTCTTGGGCATCCACAATCGGCAGATGACGAATCTCATGTTTCCGCAATAGCGCCAGGATAGCCAAAACATCTACGGCCACAGCTTCTGTCACCGTAATCACAGGAGCGGTCATGATATTTGCGATCGCCTGCTCTGCCCAGGAAACTCCCGCCGCTGTCAACCTCACCACATCTCGTTCAGTAAAAATCCCGACCGCCCGCTCTGCATCCATCACCAACACATAGCTCTTCTGGGCTTGACTCATTTGTCTGAGCACCTCAGTAACAGGAGTATCAGGAGCAACTATGAGATGATCATGAGCGATCGCTGAGCGGAGCAAAAATGTAGCAGGAACAAACATAAGGCACAAAGAGGTTGCAACCAGGATTGGGAGGCAACCTAGCTCCTGTCCATCAGAGTTCTCACCAGAGCTTTTGCTAGCTGCCTATCTGATTGATCCTACTGCGATCCCTCAGGAGCGTTGCTAAATGACTACGGAACATTAACAATCCCCATTGCTTAACCCCCTGCTTCCTCTAAGTTTCAAGTCGCAGAGAACTCCAGAAACACGATCGCTCTTGTTTCTAATTGCAACGGCGATCGCTATGGATCATCTAAGTCCTATAACATTGAAATGAGGCCCAAATCCCGATCAGGAGAAGGCTATGGCATTTACGATTCGCCGCATCGACTACTTCTACACCAGTGTTGCCGATCAACCTGGAGAAGCTTACAAATTGCTCTCAATTTTAGCCAGCTTGGGCATCAATCTCCTCGCCTTCAATGCCCTACCCATCGGACCCATGCACACACAGCTAACCATCTTTCCAGAGGATACAGGAAAGTTAGTCAGTGAAGCCCAAAAAGCTGGCCTAGCGTTAGATGGACCACATCCAGCCCTGTTCGTCCAAGGAGATGATAAGCTGGGTGCTTTTGCTGAAGTGCATATGCAGCTCTACGAAGCCAATGTCAATGTCTACGCTTCTAGCGGTGTGGCAGATGGAGGTAGAAGTTTTGGCTATATCATCTACGTGCGCCCAGAAGACTATAGTAAAGCAGCCGCTACATTAGGCTTGTAGATAGATCGCGCTGATTTGCTGAGTTTTGGTGGAGTGCGCTTACCAGTTTTTAGATCTGCATTTCTGGTTAGGCTACCATGTGAAATAAAGTAAAAGTTAAGCGATCGCCTATGAGCGTCACCCTCGCTAAGTGGACAATAGATGAGTACCACCGCATGATCGCAGCGGGCATTTTAGAGCATCGGCGAGTGGAATTGCTGAAGGGAGAAATTGTTGAAATGGCACCGGAGGGAGAAGCTCATGCTTATTTCAGCAGTGAAGCAGGAGACTATCTCAGTCGATTACTGGGCGATCGCGCTCTCATCCGTGCAGCCAAGCCTATTACATTACCTAACAACTCAGAACCAGAACCAGATATTGCAGTGGTGCAGCGGCTAGGGCGAGAGTACTTGCAGCATCACCCCTATCCGGAGAATATTTTTTGGCTGATAGAATACTCAGACTCCACTTTAGCAAAAGATTTGGAGTTAAAAAGTAAGGTCTATGCTGAAGCTGTAATTCCAGAGTATTGGGTAGCCAACCTCAAAAAGAGGCAACTAATCGTATTCCGCAATCCTCAAGATGGAGAGTACACATCAAAATCAACTCTCACCCAAGGAACAATCTGCCCTATCGCCTTTCCGGATATAACTCTGTTAATTAGCTCCATTATTAGTCTCTAGCAGCGATCGCTCCTCTTCAGTTTTAGAAGAGCGCGATCGCCTTTATCTCTACGTTTGTACTAGGATAATGTGATGCTGACAGTAACAATTGACGAAATACAACGTAACCTGGCAAGTTATCTGCACCAAGTTGAAGCAGGTGAAAGTATTGTCATTATGCAGGCGGGTCATCCGATCGCTGAGCTTAGACCTATCACCCTGCCTGCCAAACAGCTACGTCCCTTCGGCTTGTGTTCTGGAGAATTTAGAGTGCCAGATGACTTTGATGCACCGTTACCAGACGAAATTCTGAGCACATTCGAGGGCTAATGAATTTACTCCTGGATACTCATATTTTTCTTTGGTTTATTAGTGGTGATGCTCGCCTAGCTGAAAATTTGCGCGATAGTATTCGCAATCCAGACAATGAGGTTTATCTCAGTGTAGTTTCGATTTGGGAAGCGATTGTTAAGTACCAGTTAGGGAAACTACCGTTGCCAGAATCCCCTGAAATCTATTTCCCTAAACAGCGCGATCGCCATCTGATCACGGACCTCAATTTAGATGAGGGGAGCGTTGCCCAACTTGCTCAATTACCAGCACTCCACAGAGATCCTTTTGATCGAATGCTTATTTGCCAAGCGCTGCAACACGATTTGACAATCATCACTATAGATTCTGCAATTCGGGCTTACTCAGTTAGTATTCTGTAAGCGATCGCCCTCTTCAGTTTCGGTAAAGCGCGATCGCTCTAAAACAACTGGCTAACCTCACAAACAAAACCTGGAAGGACATCCTCACCAGAAAGTGCTTGGGGGGATTGTAAAACTTCCACTGCTTGGTCAGGCCGATAAATTTCTGCTTGCTGATTTTGAGGGTTAATTAACCAACCCAATCGACAGCCGCCACTGAGGTATTCTTGCATTTTTGCTTGCAGTTCTTTGAGCGAATCTGTCTTAGATCGCAATTCAATGACAAAGTCTGGACAAAGAGGCGGGAAACCCTCTTGCTCATCTGGAGTTAAAGCATTCCAGCGCTCTGCTCTCACCCAGGCCGCATCAGGAGACCGATCAGCTCCGTTGGGTAAACGAAAAATGGTAGAAGAATCAAACACTTCACCTAGCTCATACTCTTGATTCCAATTCCATAACTGAGCGGTTAACCCAGCATTCCGTTTACCCGTATTCCCGCCAGTCGGAGACATGATGATTAACACTCCATCGGCTGTTCGTTCCATTGGCACGCTGCGATTTGCCCCAACCAACTGCTCAAATTGTTCTTGGGTCACTCTGAAGGTGTCAGGGAGATGAACCGAGGGTTTCATAGCATTAGCGATCGCTGATTAATTCCATAGTAAAAGAGTTGTCTCGTTCAGCCAATGCTAAGAGTCATTGCTCCCTTTGATTTTAGGAAAGTGCGATCGCCTGTCCGATTGGATCGTACAAGAAGCTACACTAAGAGCAAGCTTAAAAAAACTGCTGTGTAGCTATGCTGTCTATCGAGCAATTGACCCAAGAAGCGCTTGCTTTACCCAGCGCATCACGAGCCTTGTTAGCTGAAAAGCTCATCGAAAGTCTAGAGTTTGATGTAGATCCAGCAATTCAAGCAGTTTGGCTGGATGAAGCAAAGAAGCGACGAGGTGAAATCTTCAGTGGTACTGTGCAGCCCATTGAAGGAGATGATGCTTTAGCGCAGGTGAGGCGGCTTCTCAATCCATGAGATTTGTTTTTCATCCTGCTGCTCTGACTGAGTATTCTGAAGCTGTTCAATACTATTCTGGGCGTCGTTCTGAACTAGCCCAAGCATTCATTAATGCTGTGGAGGACGCTGTATATCGTGTGCGTGAATCACCAACCCGTTGGCAAGTCGTTGATGGGAATATTCGTCGGTGTTTAACGCGACGATTTCCCTATAGCATTCTGTACACGATTGAAGAAGACTATATTTTGATTCTGGCTGTTATGCATTGCAATAGAGAGCCTGGTTATTGGAAGGCTCGTTTGAATGAGCAGCCACCTGAGATTTAGAGGTCAAAGCTGCGATCGCTCCTCATAAGCTTTGGTCAAGCGCGATCGCCTTACATCCTTGCTGCTAAGACAATTTCGCTCCTGAGGGTTTGTTAGAATGACGCGCAGAGGCTGAATGTTAAGGAAAGCGAGTCTATGTCGATTATCGTTTCTTTAAGTCCAGAAGTCGAAGCGCAACTTCGTGACAGAGCTACCCAACAGGGGCAAGATGTGAGCTTGGTCGCGGCTGAGTTGTTAGCCCGGATTCTGGAATGGGAAGCCCAAGAC
>DATNPE010000309.1:0-3174 GCA_036703355.1 Allocoleopsis sp.
TGAATAGAAAGTGTCATTTGCTCGACTGAATCGAGGGTGCGGGTAATCTCCTCCGCCTGTGTAAGAGCGCGATCGCTCAGTTGGCGGATTGCCCCTTCGTTTTCCCCAAGGGAGACATTGACTTGTACGGCAGTTTGCTTAACCTGAGTCACAATGCCACGCAGACTAGCAATGATGGAATTGAAAAAGTCTGCAACCGTACCGATTTCCCCTTCTGTCGCTTGAGCCAGTACCGTGAGGTCGCCTTTGGCTGCTCCTTTGACATCGTTGAGCAGTTCTGCCAGTTGACACTGAAGGGCTTCTTTTTGCTCTCGCTGCTCTTGAAAACTTGCCTGAGCTTCCTGACGCGCTTGTTCTCTCTGTTCTAAGAGCGTCGCTTGCTCGATCGCAATTCCCACCTGCGTCGCCACCTGTGCCAGCCAACTGATTTCTTCTTCCTGCCAATCTCGTGGTTTAGCACACTGATGGGCAATCAGTAAACCGAGAAGCTCATCGCGAATCAGAATTGGGGCAACTAAATTAGCCTTAACTTCAAAGCGTTCGAGTAACCGAATGTGGCACTTAGTCAAATTGGCCTGATAGATGTCATTAATCGCACGAACGCGGCCTTTGCGATAGAGTCCACCATGATTTCCCTTAAAGCAAGTGTCTTCTACCTCTGCACCTAGAGCAATTGACCAATTCGAGTCAACCGATTCAGCAATCATGGTGCCACTCCAGTCTGAATCGAAGCGGTAGATTAAAACGCGATCGGCTTTTAACGCTTGTTTCACCTGTCGCACCGTGGTGCTGAAGATATCTTCTAAATTCAGCGATCGCAAAATTTGCTTGGTCATCTCAGCAAAAGCACGAGCGCGTTTGGCTTCGGCTTCTTGTTGCTGACGCTGCTCGATTGCTGCCATCTCCGCTGCCTCTGCGAGTAACCTAGCTCTCTCGGCTTCGGCTTCTTTCTGTTTTCGCAAACTTTCCTGCTGTTTGAGGAGCATCGCTTGGTCTAACGCCACGCCTACTTGATTTGCCACCTGCTTAAAGAAATCAATTTCGATCTCCTTCCACGTCCTAGGCGCAGAACACTGGTGGGCAATCAACAAACCATGAAGCTGTCGGTCTACAATAATCGGTACAATTAGGTTCGCTTTGACGGATAAGGTTTGGAGTTGCCTTAAGTGACAATCGCTTAAATCCGCCTGGGAAATGTCCTCATTGGCTTTAACCCGACCTTTTTCATAAAGGATGACATATCGATTCTCAAAACAAGGGTTAGCCATTTGCAATCCCAACGCACTAGGCCAACCTCGAGTCACAGACTCGGCAACAATAGTACCCTGCCCTTCTGAATCGAAGCGATAGACCACCACGCGATCGGCTTGTAAGGCAGCACGGGTTTCTACTACCGCTGTGTTGAAAATATAATCCGGATCTAGGGATTCTCGAATATTAGACGTGATGTCATTTAATAACCGAGCGCGTTCAGCTTCTGCTTGTTGCTGTTTTCGCAGATTTTCTTCTTGTTTAAGCAGGATTTCTTGGTTAAGAGCAAAGCCCATCTGGGTTGCCACTTGCCTCATGAAATCGATTTCTGTCTCCTTCCACGTCCTAGGCGCAGAACATTGGTGAGCAATCAGTAAACCATGAAGTTGTCGGTCTGCAATGATGGGCACCACTAAGTTAGCCTTGACGGAAAACGTCTCAAGTTGTCTGACATGACACTCGGATAGCCCAGCGTTGTAAATATCATCCGTAGCTTTGACTCGGCCTTTTTGGTAGGGGATGACAAATCGGTTCTTAAAACAGGTGTCCTCAACTTGAGCGCCTAGCGAGGGAGGCCAACCCCGAGCCACGGATTCGGCAATCATGGTACCACTCCAGTCAGGATTGAAGCGATAGACAATGACGCGATCGGTTTGCAAGGCGGCGCGGACTTCTCCCACCACTGTGTTGAACATATCCTGCATGTCGAAGGCTTCTCGAATGCTGGAGGCAATGGAATTTAAGAGTAATTCTTGCCTAACTTCAGTGGCTTGTTTGCTAAATTGCAGTTGAAGTTGGTTAGCGAGTTGGTTAATATTAGAGCCTAAATCGGATAGTTCGTCTTCCCCTTCTACCGTCAGGTATGGATTAAATTCTCCTCGCCCCAACTTCTCCAAGGCATGAGTTGCGGCTTGGATTTCACGAGAAGTGCGGTGAGCCAGGAAAGCCGTGAGTATACCTACCACTAAAGCCGTGCCTCCAGTTCCCAGCATCAGAGTCAGCAACAGTTTGACCTTGAGTTCTGATAGATTGGTTGTGGTTTGTTGCTCAGGTTGGGGAGTCTGCTCTGTCATGGCTTGATTCGTCAGGTAGTAGCTGGTTGCTCCGATTCCAACTACTGGCAATGTACTGAATGCGATCGCCAAAAGCGTTGCTTTCGTACTCAAGCGCAACCGCCGCCACCAAGGAAGGCTGAGTTCCTGAAGGATTTGACTGGAGAGAGCTGCATTTAAGGGCTGAGTCTTCATCGTACTCGGAGGCGCTTGGAGAACCGAGAGCTGTCCTAGATTCTGAGTACTACCCTGATGCGCTATATCCTTGTGATTCACATTCCCTGAGGACTCATTCTCTAACTGGGCTAATGCAGAGCGAGCTAAGTCAGCCGTTGCAGAATCTGTCGCTAGTCTGAGCGCTTCTCGAAATTCAGCTCTAGCTGTGTCAACATCGCCAGCTTTACGAGAGGCAGCACCCAGCCAAATGCGAATTTTTGCATCGTCTTGAGGCTGCTGAGTCGCTAAGTCTGAAAACGGCTGTAATGCTGCTTCATACTGTCCTTGCGAATTGATTGTAGCTAGAGCTTGCTCGAGGTGATTTTTCATGGAAGAAGGTAACTACCCTAGGTGGAACGTGATGTGGTAGATCACCTGTATCAAAAACTCTTCTGGGTCGGCAGTAGTAGACGAATATTTAAGTGTTGTGAAGATGCCTGAGACTTTGGCTGCTCATGTCACAGCTTTTTGTGAGGGAAGAAGATGCAGCACATAGAAGCGATTGTAACGTTTAGTTCTTTTATTGTAAGTGGAATCCCTGAGCCTTAAGTAAAGATACGTTAAAAATTTCGTGCTTTTGCTAATTTGTTGCGCCGAAATAGGAATAAAACTCCTATAATTCATAATTCAGTATATTCCCCGACCTCCTCCTCCC
>DATNPE010000310.1:0-6898 GCA_036703355.1 Allocoleopsis sp.
TGGATGCTGTCGGTCGCGATCGCCTCATCCGGAGTCACAATCCAATTTAGTGGCCAATCGTGCGGTTGCATGGGCAATCGTGCCGCATCCACAATCTGTAAGGAATGAACCGTGGTCACAATCGGCGTTTCAGGCCGCACTAGGCCAAACTCTTTCAGCATGGCTAACTCCAGGTCTGCAAAGCCCGCCCCTTTGCCTGTACGACCCCCATTGCGCGTGACAGCCACACAGCCCACCATGACTAAATCGATCGCCTGCATTTCCTCAAAGCTGACCAAGCGGCCAGATTGAAGCGCTTTCCGGGCGATCGCGGCATCTTCGAGGGTAATCTGGCGCTGCTGCAAATCCTCAGCCTGTAACTCCACAAAGCAGCGGCTATCGGTTAAGCGTGGTACAGCCATATAGAGACGTTTTCCCGCTTGCAGCGCTTTGAGCCGCACCGGAACCTGGGCGGAATCTGGATTGCACTTAATGACTTGGGCTTGTTGCCACGCCGATAAAGCAGTAAGTTGCTCTGCTGCCTGCTCAGCGCCCCTAAAGTTAGGGATATGCCCAAAAGGTTCCCCAACAGCGGCTTGCGCTTGTTTTAGGAGTGACCAAATCTCTGTTCTTAAAGCATCTTTGTCAGCATGATAACCACTCCAAGCCGTTGTAACCATGTTAGCCATGTCTATCTTTATCTATCTTTTCTGAAAGAATTTGAGCAATTTTCTAAATTCTACTGTGGCGGCCTCAACCGTTGTGCCATCCTGACTTTTAACTAGTTTTTGATTTGGATTCTAAAGATTTTTAACAGCTTGCGAGTTACTCAAGCTTCTATTGGAGTCAAGGGAAAGATAGAGATATGACTCATGGGTCAGTCAATTGTTGGAGACTGATACGCCTCCAGCAGATTTCTCTCTCTTAGACTGTTGTGGAGCATCCCTTATGATTCGACTGCTTGTAGGCGTACTTGTATTTGTGATTAACACAATCTACCGCGATCGCCCTTATCCCCGCTTTTATGTTTTGGAAACAGTGGCTCGTGTACCCTACTTTGCTTATCTTTCAGTGTTGCATTTGTACGAAACCGTGGGCTTCTGGCGCAAAGCTGACTGGCTAAAAGTTCACTTCGCTGAGTCTTGGAACGAGCTACACCATCTCCTGATCATGGAAGAGTTGGGTGGCTCAAAACACTGGGGCGATCGCTTTTTAGCTCAACATGTTGCTCTACTCTATTACTGGGTTGTGGTAGCTCTCTACATGGTGGCCCCTCGCTCTGCCTATCATTTCATGGAGTTGGTCGAAGAGCACGCCCATCACACCTATGATACGTTTACCAAGGAACATGAAGCGGCACTAAAAGCTCAGCCTGCTCCCCAAGTCGCGATCAGCTATTACCGCGATGGCGATTTGTACATGTTCGACGAATTCCAAACAGGCCGCACTCCCGAAGAACGTCGCCCTGTTGTCAACAACCTCTACGATGTGTTTATCGCTATCCGGGATGATGAAACTGAGCATGTGAAAACAATGGCTGCTTGCCAGCGTATCGATGCCCAACTGACGTTCAAGAGCCCCCACACCATCGTCGGTAGCCCTGCTTCACCTGTGGAAGTAGCAGAGGCTGTGGAAGCGATCGCCACCCATTAATTTAACTATTGGCAAAACTGATCCGTTCAGCGATTTGCTCAGCCTGAGGCTTCGGTTTCAGGCTTTTTCATGAACTTCAGGACGGCGATCGCTGATTTAGCGGTTTTTGTCCAGGATTCTCGCCATTTCTGCTCCAATCCACCCTGTTCCTTACTTTCAGAGAATTATAGACTAGGAAAGCACTGAATTTGACAGTGCTCTGTCCCTCTGCTTCAAACCACCCACTCACCCAGGAACCGCCCCATGCCCACCAGAGAAGACATCCTGCAAAACTTTAATCCCAACGATATTGGCCTCGACAATGGTAATCTGTTGGGTCTTCCTTTTGACTATGAATCGGCTCAAACCATTGTGTTTGGCGTTCCCTGGGAAGTAACCGTTTCCTATGGTGCAGGTACAGCCGCAGGCCCGCAGCGAGTCCTAGAAGCCTCTCGTCAGTTAGATATTTATGATTTCGATTATCCTGACGGTTGGAAGCAAGGTATCTTTATGGCCCCAATTCCAAAGCAGATCCAGCAGAAAAATGAGACGCTGCGGCAAGAGGCAACTCGGATTATTGCTCATATGGAGCAAGGCCAGCCGATCGAATCTGATCCAGAGTTAGTCCAGTTATTGCAAAGCGTGAATCAAGAATGTGAAGCGGTGAACCAATGGCTGTTTGAACAAGCAAAAGCAGCGATGGATCAAGGCAAGCAAGTGGCGGTGATTGGGGGTGATCACAGCGTTCCTTTAGGCTATATCCAGGCTTTGGCAAAGCGTTATGGAGATTTTGGTATTCTCCACATCGATGCTCATGCCGATCTGCGTCAGGCTTATGAAGGCTTTGAATATTCCCATGCCTCGATTATGTTCAATGCCCTGAAAGTGCCTCAGGTCTCGAAACTGGTTCAAGTTAGCATCCGTGACTTTTGCCATGATGAAGTCAACTTGATTCAGCAATCGGGCGGGCGGATCTCGACCTACTACGATCCCCTGTTGAAGCAGAAACTTTATGCAGGCGTGCCCTGGTTAGAACTGTGTCAACAGATCGTGGCTGAGCTACCACATCAGGTTTATATCAGCTTCGATGCCGACGGTTTAGACCCCAAACTCTGCCCAAATACGGGTACTCCTGTTCCGGGTGGCTTGGAATTAGAGCAAGCGTTTTGCTTATTCAGAGAAGTCGTGAATAGTGGTCGGGAAATCATTGGCTTTGATGTTTGCGAAGTCGGTGACGATGAGTGGGACGGCAATGTGGGCGCGAGGGCTGTCTACAAGCTGTGTAACTTGATGGCTCTGTCACGCTCTGCTACACCTACCCCAGCCTTAACTTAAGTGCTGTTGGGCGATCGCCTTGCCACACCTGATCCCGCAGTGTCTAGGTATAATCATCTCTCTATGAAATCAGGCCAACCTTACCAACCTTTTCTCCTGCGGTTATTGCATGGCCTCACAGGGCTATTTCTGGTTGCTGCAATCCTGACCGCTTTCTGGACCTACAACACCTATGATGGTCGCTGGGGAACCATACCATTACCCGCCTACCGCGAAATTGAAGGGATACATGGAACGTTTGGGTTGTATACGTTGTTGATATTTCCTGCGTTTGTGCTCTACTCATTTCATCAAGGAAGGCAGCGGTTGGTTCAGCCTGACTCATTGGTTAAGTTGGCCCAGGTTGGAAAACCTATCTGGTGGTATACCCTCAACCGTTTTACCAACACATGCGCTCTCCTGGCCTTAACGTTTGCTCTTTTCAGCGGCAAAATGATGGATGAAACTTGGTTGCCCAAAGGAGAGTTAAATCATACCTGGTACTATGCTCATTTAATTGCCTGGGTGATTATGGTAGTGGCGATCGCCCTCCATCTCTTAATGAACGCCAAGGTGGGTGGAACCTCCTTACTGCTCTCAATGCTCAACTGGCGATTCCGGGAGCAAGAGAGCCCAACACTTTGGTCTAGCCACATCTCACAATGGTGGTTTAGGGTTCGACAAGGCTCCTGGTCAGCTCGGAGCTTCTTCTCACATCCTCTAGTCGGATTAGAGATGATTATTTTACTGAGTCTGATTGCCGCTTGGGTGATCCCACTATTTAAGTAGCTGTCATTGGTATTTGTCATGAGGAGCCCCAAAGATATCAGCATGTAAATGCTCATATCACCATGAGTAGGTAGCCTACAACAGTGCTGCTCACTTCTACTTTTACTTTGACACTACTATTATGACGCTAAGTTTTGCCAGTCAACCTTTCCTGCATGAACTCTGACTACCTCAACAGGGATATCCTCTGGGAGCAGCGTTGTGAGAACTTCATCATCCAAAGATGACAAAACGGCTAAACGATTTGCCTGTTTTTCAATGCTCTTCTCAAACAAATTACGCGCCACTCTAGCATTGCCAAAGGTTTGGTCCCGATTGGTGTAGAGTTCTGCAAACAGTAGTCGTAACTTATCTCTGGTAGCGGGAGTTAAGCGAAAATGGCTTTTGCCGCACATCTTTTCGAAGATAGCCAGCAACTCTTCTGGTTTGTAGTGGTTAAAGTAAAAATAGCGATTAAATCGAGACTTTAAGCCCGGATTGGATTCAATAAAGGTGGTCATTTCATCGGTGTAGCCAGCCACAATCACGACCAGGCGATCGCGGTAGTCTTCCATGCGTTTGAGCAAAACATCGATTGCTTCTTGACCAAAATCGCGACCTGCTTCTTTAGGCACTAGGGCATAGGCTTCGTCAATAAACAGGACACCATCCAAGGCAGATTTAATTAATTCATCTACTTTTTGCGCTGTTTGACCGACATACCCTGCAACTAAACCAGTGCGATCGGTTTCTACTAAATGACCTTGCTTCAGAAAGCCGAGACCATGATAAATACGTCCCATTAATCGCGCTACAGTCGTCTTTCCCGTTCCTGGTGGTCCACAAAACACAGCATGAAGGGATACTGCCGTTTGAGCTAAACCGCGATCGGCTCGCACTTTCTGAATTTTGAGAAAGTTAGTTAAGGTTTTAACCTCCTCTTTAATGTTTTCCATCCCCGTCAGATCATTCAGTTCAGCCAATGCCTGCTCCAAAATCTCTTCGGGTTTTTGTGGGGTGGAAGTGGCTGCAGTTGAGTCAGGAGTTGCGTCAGAGTTTGTAGCAGAGTTGGATGGAGAACTTGGTGTAGCAGGAACTAGATGGGAGATAGATTTTAATCCTGCTTGGTAATTTTCTAGTTTCTGATAGGAATGTAACCGTTGCCAAATGAGAGACAAGGATTCTAAATCTTGGAGATCAACGGCACTATCTGCTTTGACAATGGCTTGGGCAAATTTGTAGAGCGCGTTAGTCACGTCGCCCAGATAATTGGTGCCTTTCTCCTCATCCAGTTGATTCAAAATAGAAGGTAATATCAACTGCTCAGGCTGTTGGTCTTTGGTGAAATCTAACAGAAGCTGCAACGTAATTTTTTGATACTGCAACTGCACTTCGGAGGAAGTTTCCCATAAATTAAGAGCAGCATTGAGTTTCTCAGGATCTTGCTTAATGAGGGCATAGACCACCAGATAGGCCATTAATTCCGCAGAACTCAACTTGCCAGTACTGCGCCCACAGAGTTGCACAATTTTAGCTAAGTCCATCAAGATTGCATCGGCAAATCTGGCATCCAAACTCAGAAGTGGGGAGAGAGACTTATAAAGTAAGTTGGCTTCTCTCCGCAGCAGCCGGAAATTCACAAAGTGTTTGAAATCCACAACAGGCTCCTCTATTGGCGATCGCTGGTTCGCTAGCAACTCCTCGTATCATTCTGCCGAATTTTAGAATTTTTGCCTCTACGCATCAGCCTATTTCAGAGGGAGTTGCTGCAACCGAGCAATGGTTCCTGAAATTCTCATCCAGTTGGATGACCTAGTTGGAGCGTGACGCTCCCTAACAATACCGCCTAATCTAGATGCATCAAACCCTGAACAGGGTAGTTCAGCGACCTATTCACCCCCAAGAGGCATTCATGCTACACCATCTTTCTGTTTCAGTTAAAAACCCCCAACATGTTGCCAGCGTCTTAGTAGAAGTTCTCCAGGGTCGAATGATGCCATTTCCTCCCAACCCTGGCAGCTACATTGTCTTTGCTGCTGATGAATTTGGTACTGGAATTGAGCTATATCCCTTGGGAAGCGAGCTGATTCCCGATGCTTGGGAAGGACAGGCAGGCTTCCAACTCAACGAACAGCCGTCTTCTCAGTACACTCCGGTTCATGCTGCTTTTTCTGTATCCCTCAGCTTAGAAGAGATCGAACGGATTGGTGAGCGGGAAGGCTGGCGGGTGCTTGCAGCCAACCGAGATGGCTTGTTTGACGTGGTTGAGTTTTGGGTAGAAAATCGCTTGATGCTGGAATTCCTCACACCTGCGATGGCCCAAAAGTATATGAATGTCTTTAGCCCCGCAGGTATTGAACAAGCTGCCCAGCAATTTGTCACGACTGCAGAAGCCCGTCGATAAGGGGGTTCTGTTCAGGCGATCGCCTCTCTGTAGAAGGTCTGCATCTCCGCAAACCACTGCTGGCGCGAGTCATCCCAGCTATAAAACATATGGCCGCCCTGAAAATGTCTCAGGGTTAAGTTGGGACGAATTTCAGGATCGAGTTTCATCAGATCCGCCAGGTGGTTCGAGGCAAAGTAGGGCGTGACCAAATCAAAGAATCCGTGGGTGATATACACCTGCATATAAGGATTGAGGGTCATTCCTATCCGCAAATCATCTACTGCACCAATAAAGCCTTGTTTAAAGTCTCCTTTGAGATCAAACTGCCAAGCTCTAAAGGTTTCTAGATTGAGGAGGTGATAGGTCAAATCTGTTTCCACCCCCAACGTATCGCGCAAGTGGCTGTTAATGGCCCCGGTAAATAAGCGATCGAGCCCATCTAGCGTCGGGTCAATGCCTTGATAAACGGTGCGATCGGGAAATGGATCGATCGCGGTAATTGAGGCATCATACAACCCAACAATTCGCTGGCGATCGCGCAGCAGTTCTCTCGAAAAAACCTCAATATCGATTCGTCCAGCCTGCCTCTCTACCAGAGATAGCGGCAAACCCACTAAATTGGCTATCTGTTGGTAAGCGGTTTGCCGTTCCTCAGAGGAAAGCGCATCTCCCATTGCTAGTAGGGAAATCAGCGTTTTACGGGCGAAGCGTTCAGCAGCAGCCCTATGAGCAGACAAATCACCGGGTTCTCCAGCCCACTGAGCACGTCCATGATAAGCGGCAGCAGCAGCCAAGGAAGGTAGCAATGTGGCCCAAGAG
>DATNPE010000311.1:0-5842 GCA_036703355.1 Allocoleopsis sp.
CTGCCAAGCTAGCTCAAGGAGTGCCTTTAACTTTGGCGATCGCAGAGCAAATCCAGGCCGTCCGCCCGCAAACTCGCTTTGTCATTCCCGTGGCTCCCACCCTTGATCTCAAAACCCTAGCTCGGTTCGCCGATCCCCAACAAAACCCGATTGCTAGGTCATTCGGGGAAATCTCCGCTGAGCTAGTCATATTGCCGAACCAATCACCCTACTTAAAAACAGCCGCAGGCGTACAGGTTGAGCTACGAACTGACTTCCCCGCCTACGAATTATTGTCTCAGTGCCAACTTTGCCTGACCACAGTTGGCGCGAATACAGCCGAGTTGGGTTCTCTCGCAGTCCCCATGATTGTGCTCATTCCCATGCAACAAGCCGATGCCATGCGAGCTTGGGGTGGCATCCCTGGCTTACTGGTTAATTTGCCTGGAGTTGGCAGTAGTTTCGCCAAACTGATCAATTGGTGGTTTCTTCGCAAACCACGCCTGCTAGCTTGGCCCAATATTTGGGCACAGGAGCAGATCGTGCCCGAAAAAGTAGGAATGGTGCAGCCGCAAGAAATTGCAGAATTGGTCCTCGATTGGCTGAATCATCCAGAAAAGCTGCAACAAATCCGCGATCGCCTACGAAGTGTGAGAGGTCAACCTGGAGCCGCCGAGAAACTGAGCCAAATCGTCGTCGAGGAACTCACGGCCTAAAAATTGCAACAAGCAGGAGCATTTCTGCGATCGCATCGGTCTATCTTAGGAAAGAGGCAGACTGGAACTGTCTTTATCCAAGAGGATGATTTGATTGCGTTAGGCTGCTCGTTAGACTAGCTAGAATGGCCTTTGAGCGATTGAGTTTCAGTTACCTCTAACCGCTCGTTAGACGCTAAAGCCCCGCCCATTCTTCCAGTCTTGTTTCAAGTCTGGTAACCGCCGTCTTGTGTCTTGCCCTGTTCTCTATCCTGAAGATATGCGCTCTACCGTTAAGTCGCCTGCTTCATCTCAATGGGAAGAACTTCCCCTTGCTGCCTCGCCTGACTCTGGACAGCTCGATAACATCAAAGCCCATCTGGACCTGATATTACTGGCGCTAGAGGCATTGGCAGGTATTGGTTCTGAGGCCATGCTCCAAGCAGCAACAGACCTCAACTTAGAAGAGATGATTAGCGATCGCGTGGCTTTGTGGCGACTGCGGCAGTCTAGCCCATTACGGAAGGGCCAAGGGGGGCGCAAAAAATTGGATGTTGAGGAGGCGCGATCGCTGGTTTTAATTAGTTGTCATTTAGCCAAACAGCACCAAGAATTAATTCGACGGGCTGTGGCCCTACTTGAACAACTGACGGAACAAAACAAGGAACCTCATCAGGCGGCGCTTCTGGGAGATTATTTAGACAAATTCAATAACACCTATCAAGAGCGGATGGAAAAAGGTGAGGACACTTCACCAGACATCCTGACTCATTTAGCGCTGAAGCTGCTGATTGACTTGCTATTTTACGGTGCCCCTGGTGGCCCTCGGCGTTTCTGGCTAGCCCTCTTGGATCGTTCACGGGATGGCGTAGCCGCTGTCTAACCTCTGGGTTAGCGCCCTTGCTTCACTCAATTCCGCTTGCCTAGCCTACACCGACGCATTCCAGAACTACCCATGCCTTTTTTGTCTACCTCAGTCCTCCGACGGTATACTCCTCCGACCTGCACGCTAGAAATCGTCGCCCAAGATTCGCCTCTCTCGCGCTGGGCAGGTCGTCCCCTGCTGAGAAAACTCAGATTTCATTTGAGCTTTGATGATCCTCGCTTGCCTGATACAGAGCAAGTCTCTTTGCGGGGCGATCGCTTGCAGTTAGACGAACTCTGTGAGGCAGTCAGCGCTTATGTGCAAGATTTCTTGAATCAATCTCCAACTTTAATGGGTACAGGAGCGCGATCGTCTGTCGCCACGCTAGAAGCCCCACCCATGTCAGCTCCCCCAATTGATTTGAGTGCAGCTAGATCCGCCAGATCCGCAGCCCTGAGTGTAGTAGAGCCAGAACCCGATGCTTTATTAACTGACCAATCTGGTGAATTGGCTAGTGCAGCAAAGGCCACCGCGCCGACCCCATTGGTCCTGGAATCTCCCCGAATTTTTCTGGAACCTCAAGGGCTACTGTCCCATCAGCTGCATTTAGGCTCCCTTGCTACCGAAACATCGAGATCTTTCATCACGCTAAGTGCCATCCAACTGGCTGACTTAGCCACTGCCTTAGATGAATATGCCGCAGACACAACGGCGTTGCCTGAACTGAGCCAACGTAGCTGGGCACCCACCCTACCAGCTTGGGCACCTACAGCCGCAGCAGTTTTGCTGACTGCTGGGGTCACTGCTGGGGTAGTCAAGAGCCTGGATCAACCCACTCCTGAATTAAAAACGGCAGTTTCTCTGTCTAGCCCACAGGCAACAAGCCAGCAAGCAATGGCTCCAGGGCAAGTTCCAACTGGGCCTTTGGGCGTTCCTGCTCCACCTGGAGCGCTCCAAACGGTGCCACCCCCACCTCCTGTTGGCGCTATCAAGTCAGGGCTGCCAACTGTGCCTGTGCCGAATACAGCAGCCCCCAATGCAGTAGCTCTAGCTCCAGTACCACCTCCTCCGGCGGGTGCTAGTAATTCAGCAGCTCCTGCACCTACAACGAATCAGCCGATCGCCTCAATTCCTGTAGAGTCTGCGCCCATCGCGCTAGCACCTCCAGCAGAATCTACACCGCAAGCTGAGCCTGAAGTCGCCCCTGATACCGAACCTGCACCTCCTGATCCCGCAGCAGCTAAACTGCCAACGTTGGAGTCAGCTCGCAGCGCAGCGCCAGCCGAAGCAGACCCAGGGGTAAATTCTGATACCCAGGCAGCTCAAGCCCCTACAGCTGATACGGCAGCGGGTTCAGCATTTGATAGCATTCCCCAAGTCGCTGAAGTCAGAAGCTATTTTGAGGAACGCTGGCAGCCCCCCGAAGGGTTGACGCAAACCTTAGAATACACACTACTGATTGGGCCAGATGGTTCCATTCAGCGCATTGTGCCCTTGGGTCAATCCGCAGGAGACTACATCGATCGCACAGGGATGCCTTTAGTCGGTGAACCGTTCGTCACCCCGATTGAGGGAGGAACATCTCCTAGGGTTCGAGTGGTCCTCAGCCCAGACGGGCAGGTTCGTACTTTCTTGGAATGAAGCTACGCTGGGGTCTACTGAAGTAAAGGTAGTGCTTTCTTTAGCTCAGGTAAGCGAATACCGTCTAGGCTTTAGTGTTCACTTTATGAACTGCCCTTGTGATTTATGTAGCGCTTGTTTGAATTGATACGTTGATCAACAAGCCAATTGAATTACCAGGGGTGGTCGGTAAACTATGCAAGATATGAGACCTCAGGTTCACAGCACAGGCTGGATGATCCAATCTTGGGCATCTTTCGCGATCGCAGTTTCTACGACCGCAATCGGCATTGCTTATCTGCCTGTAGATAACTGGACTAAAGGTTTTATGGGCATGGGCTTAGCATTCTCGGTTGGATCTACATTTAGTGTTGCTAAAACAACTCGTGACTCCCATGAGGCCAGAAAGCTCGCCTACAAACTAGATGAAGCGAGAGCCGAAAAGCTGCTGAAGGAACATCACCCTATCACTTAGGCTAATTGTGGCTCTAAGGAGCAGTTCCCACAATAGATCGCCAAAAAATAAGCAAGGGTTACTTGGACACCCTTGCTTATAAGTTTTTGACTTGATTAGGCGATCGCCCAATCAAGGCTACCCAATTATTTACGCCATTATTTACGCCGAATCTTCAGCTTTTGGCGGCGACGATTGGTGGTTACAACTGCACGGTCAACTGGAAAACCAGGCAGCGGAATCACTTGATACTTCCGTTCTTCTTCGAGCTGCCTGAGTTCTGTGTAATCGACCCAGTGGATGCAGTCTACTGGACAGGTATCGATCGCCTCTTGGATGATGTCTTCTGAGTCACCATCTTGGCGAATCACTCGCGATCGCCCGTAATCTGGCTCGATATAAAAGGTATTGCGAGCCACGTGAGCACAATGCTTACAGCCGATGCAAGTAATCTCATCGACGTAGACTCCCTTCTGCCTAAAGCTGCCCCCAAGTTCGGGTTCCAAGCCAGAGCGCTGTGAGGCATCACGCCAGTGACCGCCCAACTCTGGTTCTAAACCAGTCCGCAAATCTGCTTGGCCTTCACCTGCCAGATCAGCACTGTTTGGGTCAGCAAAAGGTGAAGTAAAGTCAGCCATTAGGCACTCCAGCGTTGTAGCACTAAGCGAACCGAGCCATCTTCACTCTGTTGCTGTTCGGCCACTTGGAAACCTGATTGAGCGCCTTCCTTAACGATGGTGTGGTAAGCGTAGCGCTGAGTGACTTTGTTGAGGAAGCGATCGACTGACCAGTTTTGTTGCCAGAATTGCAAATCTGCTACTAGCTCATAGGCGCTACCATTCCAGCTAAAGCCGATGTCGTAGCCGTTCTTTTGCTCAATGGTGACATCAGCAGTCGTGGTCTGACCCCGGTAGCCTCTCACTGCCTGAGGTCCAGACTTCCATTCCAAGCCCAAGTCGCTCAAGGCTGCTTGTAGAGAGTTGAGGTTGCGGATTTGAGTTTTAATTTGGCTGAAGTGTGACATAGTGTTTTTGTCAAAAAGTCAAATGAGAACAAAACTGAACGAACAACTTACCACTCACTAAAAGTAGCTTGAGTTGAAACGGTTGCCGACTGCTGCACCGTTGCAGCAAAAAATTCTGAGGTTGGCTCGTGGGTGAGCACCTGTCCTAACTGGGCTTCTATGGCTGCGGTAACTTCAGCACAAGAGTTACCCATAATCCCGGTTACTTTTTCCAGAACCCGACCATCTGGATAAATAATAAACTCCAATGTTTCCATGCGTTGGCTGAGGACTGTAGGGTGGTTTAGGCAGGATGACATCTAGCAGTTGCATTCAGCAGTTGCGAAGATGCCGCATTGTTAAAGGTTGTTTTTATGATGCAGATGGCTCGGCTAACTAGGCTAATTTTTTAGTAACCGAGACATAAAAAGTCAAAGCTTAACGGAACTTGTTATTCAAGGTGAGTTTCACGTCAATAACTGTCAGTTTCGCTTAACTCTTCAAACCAGTCAAGGGAAAGCGTGACGATGAATTTTAAGGTTTACAAAAATATATAATCATTTTTATTATTTTGTCTCTTCCGCCTATGGGTTGATCTAAGACGGAAATAACCCAGGATAATGAGAGTCTAAATTTGATGCATGTAACGGGTAATGAGCGAAGAGCAAGCGACCAATTCCAACCATTCTCTATCTAGTTTTTCGTCAGTAAAAGCACCCATTCGAGTGGGCATCCTTGGCTTTGGTGGATTAGGCCAAGCAGCCGCTAGAGTGCTCGCCCCCAAACAAGAAATGCTCTGGGTCGCTGTGGCGGATCAAAAAGGATATGCCTATGCTTCTGAAGGCTTATCCCCACGGCAATGTATTACGACGTATCAGGCTCAAGGCTCGACAGGGTACTTAGAAACCGGAGGCGTTCTCAGCAGCAATAGCATTGCCGATTTGATCCAGCAGGCAGGCAACGTCGATGGCTATTTTCTGGCTCTGCCCAACTTACCCAACACCTTTATGGCTTCTGTGGCACGGCAGTTCATTGAAGCAGGGTGGCAGGGTGTGCTGGTGGACGCGATTAAGCGCACCAGTGCTGTAGAACAACTTCTAGGAATGCAAGCAGAGTTGCAGGCCGCAGGCATTACTTATATGACAGGGTGTGGGGCTACTCCTGGCTTGTTGACAGCGGGTGCTGCACTGGCGGCTCAGAGCTATGCTGAAATCCACAGCGTCAAG
>DATNPE010000312.1:0-6053 GCA_036703355.1 Allocoleopsis sp.
CGGTAATACTTTTCGGGGTTAAAGAATTCGTCACGCGGATACAAAATCCAGAGCATGTGGCTCCACCAAAAACCGCGCTTAGAGGAGTAGGGATCTTTGTCTACATCTTCAGCAAAGGCGTGGTGTTGGCGGTGACCTCCAATCCAAAAAATTGGTCCGCCCTGTAGCGCTAAGGCTCCGATAGTAATGATGATGTACTCCAGCCATTTGGGGACTTGGAAACTGCGGTGGCTAACGAGACGGTGATAGCCCAAGCAGATGCCAATGCTGCCAAACAGCCAATGGAGGAACAGAGTCACCCCCAGCGCTGACCATGAGAAAAACCAGGGTGCCAGTAAAGCGAGGGCGTGAAAGCTCCCGAAGAAGAGCACATTAGACCAACTCAGTGACAGGGATGGCCTACCTGTAGCAGCAGGTGCAATGGAATTAGAGGTCATAGATTTCCTATTTGAATACCGTAATAAACCAGTGCTGGGGAGTTTCAGGACTGGTGAACTCGCCCTCGCTATTCACTGGTTGTGCCTTTGCTTGATTGAAACCAAAAAATTGATCGAAATCAAAAAAGACCGCTACAGTAGGAGGATGCAAGCCATACTTGCAAAGCTTAGCAATCCTATCCAGCAATTGCAAGTACTACTTGCATTTTAATTTATGTCTGCTCAACGAAGCCCAACCCGACAGCGCATCATCAATGCAGCGATTGAGTTATTTACAGCGCAGGGGGTCACGGAAACCACCACACGTCAAATTGCCGAAATAGCGGAAGTCAATGAGGTGACCCTATTTCGACATTTCGGCAATAAGCATGGACTCCTGCTAGCGGTGCTGGAAGACTCTGGCATGTTTACCCAACTGGGGGAATCCCTAGTGCAGCAAGCTAACCAAACCAGCAGTATCGCCCAAACCCTTAAAGACTATGCTAACGCTTGCCTTCAAGCTCTGGAGCGGGTGCCAGATTTTGTTCGCTCTGTGGTGGGAGAGGCAGGTCAGTACCCGGCTGAAAATCGGCAAGCTTTGGGCCAAGGCATTACAGAAGCCAATCGCTATGTGGCCGAATATCTAGCCACGGTAATTCACCAAGGACATTTGCGGACCCATCTCCCGGCAGAAAAGCTAGCGAGTCTGCTCAACGGTATGTTGTTGGGCTATGCCGTGATTGAATTTACGAGTGAGTTCCATCAGCTCTGGGAAAGCCGAGAGGACTTTTTGGATAATTTGGTGGAGCTGTTTTTGCATGGGGCGGTGTTTCAGTCAGAAGCACAGATAGAGGCGCAGTTAGAAGCCATGACAGCACGTCCTTGGGAAGCGATCGCTCCTGAACCGATTGCGGATCTGCCAGCGCCTTTGGTCCACACAATTTTGCAACAAGCGAAAAAACAAGGGTTGCAGGAATATGCAATCGCCTATGTGCTATTTGCCGCAGGTTTAAGCGTGGCGGAGATTGCCTCTTTGCAGCGATCGCAGCAGTTTAGTGCCACGCAACAACATTGGCTGCAAGTGTGCCGCAATGGGGTGAGACAAGTGCCAGTTAACCAGTGGATTTTAGGGCGACGTTATGGCTCCTATACACGCAATCCCCTGACTCACTGGCTCAAAAGTCGCAAAGATACCCAGCCTGCTTTGTTTCTTTCCTCCACCGGAGAAGCAATTTCAGAAGCGGAGGTGCGATCGCAGTGGCAGCAGATCACCGAAAATTTGCTCACCCCTGAAGGACAGCCGCCCCGGATTGAGCAAGTCCAGCCCACTTGGTGTGTAGAAATGCTGATGCGAGGACTGAGCTTGGAAGACCTAAGTATGCTAATTGGTTGGGATATAACCAAGTTGCAAGCTTATGTGCAACGAGCCAGAACCAAAGCTGCCTTGGAACAAGCCCTTCGCCTCGACCAGAAAACTTAGCTTATGCCAAATCCAACTCATGGTGTGATTGCCGCCGGACATGCCAAAACTGCCGAAGCAGGGCTGGAAATGTTGCGCTTGGGTGGGAATGCCTTTGATGCAGCGATCGCGGCGGTGATGGCGGCATTTGTAGTGGAACCGACGCTGACTTCTCCGGCGGGAGGTGGCTTTCTCTTAGCGCATACAGCACAGCAAGAAGATATTTTATTTGATTTTTTTACGCAGACACCTCGACTAAAAAAGCCTCAATCTCAGCTTGATTTCTACCCAGTTGATGTGAACTTTGGCGGTGCGATTCAGGAGTTTCATATTGGCTTAGGCTCAATCGGAGTGCCCGGAAATGTGGCGGGTATTTTTCATGTGCATGAGCGACTAGGTAGATTGCCGTTCCAGGTGATTGCAGAACCCGCTATTCACTACGCCAAGAGAGGGGTAGAAATTTCTGATTTTCAATATTTTTGTTTTCAGATTCTCAGCCCAATTTTGACGGCTTCGGCAGAATCACGCAGAATTTTTGCGCCCGATGGCCCGTTGGTTTCTCCTGGGACTAACTTAGTGATGTCAGATTTGGCGGAGACTCTAGATTATTTAGCGAACAAGGGGCCGAAGGAGTTTTATCAAGGAGAAATTGCTCATCAAATTGCTCAAGATTGTCAGAATTTGGGTGGTTATTTAACCCTCGAAGATTTAGCCCAATATCAGGTAATTGAACGACATCCCCTGACGATTAATTATCGCAATAATATCTTGCTGACTAATCCTGCACCTAGTTCTGGCGGCACATTGATTGCTTTTGCCTTAGAACTTTTAGCCGCGATCGATTTAGCAAATTATCAGTTTGGTAGTGCCGAGCATTTAGATGTATTGGCAACAGCGATGCGGTTAACCAATGCTGCTCGGCGAGAGCAAGCAGACCAACTGTTTCAAGTTCAAAGCTCCTCAGATTTCTTAGAAATTGCTCAGGTGGAAGCGTATCAAGCGCAATTGCTCAATGTGGTGAATAAGTGGGGCAGTACAACTCATTTAAGTGTGATTGATGCTGAAGGGAATGCAGCGAGTGTCACGACTTCCAATGGTGAGGGCTGCGGTTATGTGATTCCGGGGACTGGCATCATGATGAATAACATGCTGGGAGAAGAAGATCTGAACCCCAATGGATTCCATCAATGGCAGGAAAATACTCGAATTGCCTCGATGATGGCTCCGACGATTGTCTTGAAAGATCAACAGCCAGAAATTGTTTTAGGTTCTGGGGGGTCTAACCGGATTAGAACGGCTATTTTACAGGTAATTTCTAATATTCTGGATTTTCAAATGTCAGTAGAGCAAGCGGTAGATAGCCCTCGAATTCACTGGGAGAATGCCGTGTTTAATCTAGAGCCTGGATTTAGTGAAGCAGCGCTAAAAAAGCTACATGTACCAGCAGATGAAGAACGGGTGCTATGGCAGCAGGAAAATATGTTTTTTGGTGGTGTGCATACCGTTTTGCGAGATGTGGATGGAACCATTACGGGAGCAGGCGATCGCCGTCGCAGTGGTGTCGTGCTGAGCTGCTAGCCCTGAGGCTGGTTAGTGGCGAGAATGAAATCCTTCAATGCCTTCTGCTTCTTCGTACGCTACTTTGACTTCTTGCACGATCGCCATCTGGGGGCCTTTATGGCACCAACGAATCATTTCTTCTAGCAATTCTGGTGAGCCTTCAAACACGGCTTCTACCCGCCCATCCGGCAGATTCTTGACCCAACCATTGATGCCTAAGGTTTCTGCGGCTTGGCAAGTGGACAGGCGATATCCGACACCTTGGACATGGCCAGAAACCAATACATGAACTCTGTTAGGGCTAGTGTCTGTCATTGAGCTGCTCCTTGATGCGGAATTGCAAAGTTATCCTCGTTGCTGACAGCTGGTTTCCTGGATCTTCGCTGTTACTGGTTGCTTTGAGACTATGGGAGAAAATCTCCTCTGTCCTCGGTCAGTTTAAATCCAGTTTTTTAGGGTAAAACCTTCTGTCTGGGGCAGGGTTAAGCTCACTGTACCGCTTGTTAAATTTCAGGGGTTGTAAATTTCAAACTCCTATGACATACACTGACATTGCCAACAATCAAAAGCAAGCAGTCCAAAGCTTCCAGCATTTTGATGCGGATACTCAACTGGCTTTGCTGTGGTTTATCTATGAGGAGCTGAAGGGTTCTCTCACGCCCAAGGGTGGCCCTGATACCTCTGGTTTCGCGATCGCTCAAGGAATTGTCGGTCGTATTCAACAATTGCCTCAAGAGCAGCAACTTCAAGCGCAAAGAGATGTTGTGGCAGGTCGCAGCTCGGAGTTTGGTAGTGCTTATGGCGATCTCAACTCTAGTAACAGGCTAGCTTTCTGGTATCTCTTAGCTCAAGGGATGGAGAAGGGTCAGATTGTGAATGTTCCTTCTGACTATCAGCTGTCTGGCGATGCTCAAGGGTTCTTGAAGGCGATTCAAGGACTGGAGTTTAATGACCAAATTACGTTTATGCGGAATGTGGTTTCTTGCATTGGGCCTGAGCCGAAGGAAGGCGCTGTTTTCACTTAAGGGTTGGATGAGTTTTTAAAATTTTTGCATTGTTTTTGAAATGCGAAAGAGCTTGGGGGCACCTGCCCCCAAACCCCCGCTGAGGGACGGCTGCGTCCCCCAGACCCCCTCCAGAAGGGCGTTATATGTGGGGTTGTGAATTGATAGGGGATAGGGAATTAGCAAAGTTTTTGGGTTGAATTTGAGGTAATTTTTTAGATCGGGCTAAAAGTTTTTGCGAATTCTGTGGGTTCGTTTATGTCTGATCTACCTCCTCTCAACACGGATACTGTCTGGGATATCCTCAATGACAAAGTTGATGATGCGATTGCCAATCGTTTGGTGTGGCATTGTTTGGGATACCGTTACGATGAGGCGAGTGCCCAGTGGGATGCGACGGATGTGGCTCCAGAGTGGCGAGAGGTGTATCCTGAACCTCCAGATTTTATTGAGAGTCGTCCTGCTACGGTGAAGTTGACGCGATCGATTCCAGCAGAAAATAAGCAATTGCTGAAGGAGCAGTTGGGGTTTGCTGGCTACAAGGTGGGTGAGCTGGTGCCTCGGTTGACGCGACGGGCAACAATGGCGAATTGGTTACTGAGCTACCTACGGAGTGCTCATGCTTAGCGCTGTCAGGGCGCAGCGGCATCAGTCCTTGGCGGAACAATTGCAGGGATTAGACTTGTCTTTATAGATACTGAGGGGTTTGTGTTCTCCCTCACCTGGGGCAAAGTTTATGCTTTCTGCGCTGCTTCCGTCTCTGGTTTTGGCTGGCCAATTTCAGATTTCTGTCCCGGTGGATCATTACCCTTGGGGCTATCCGAGCTATCCCAGTAATAATGTAATTATTATTCAGCCACCCCAGCAGATTCAGCCACCTGTTTTGGTGGAGTTTGATGCCTTGGGTAAGGATTGGGGCAGTGTGTGGATTAATGGCGAGCAAATCTACCGTCCCAAATTGTATAATCGGCGGCAGGTGTTCAATCTAGCTCCTGGTACCTATCGGGTCATCTTGACTGGTGTTACTAAATACGATATTTGGTCAGCAGGCTACTTGAATGTGGGTCGTACGGGGGCGCTGCGGGTGACGTTTTCGAAAACGGATGGTGTTTATGTGCAAGGAGACCCCAGTGCTTGGCTGGCCGATCGCGATGTCCGCAATGGAATTGAGGTTTGGCGGCGTTAGTCTTCTCTAGCCAGTATTCTGGTACGCATAAGTTACGCATCACTCAGCATGGTTACGAACCCCTACGCCTGGTTGGAGCAATCTCTAGAAACAATTCACCGTGCGGATTGGTACCGTTCGGTACAAACGATCGAAAGCCAACCGGGGCCTGTGATTCGCTTGTCAGGGCGAGACATGCTCAACTTTGCGAGCAATGATTACTTGGGGCTGGCGAGTGACGATCGCTTGATCCAAGCGGCGATCGCAGCGACGAAGGAATTTGGCACAGGCAGTACAGGGTCGCGTCTGATTACGGGGCATCGAGCACTGCATCGGCAGTTGGAGCTGGCGATCGCAGATCTCAAGCAAACGGAAGATGCCTTGGTGTTTAGTTCTGGGTATTTGGCGAACCTGGGCGCGATCGCAGCTTTGGTGGGCAAACGCGATCT
>DATNPE010000313.1:0-9365 GCA_036703355.1 Allocoleopsis sp.
ATCCACCCATCATGACTCTAAAACTCTCAGGGGGTGATGAATGACTAGGCAGGAGAGGAGAGACTGAGCTTGCTAGCTTGAGCTTTCTCTAGCCACTGCACCACTTGATGACCAAGCCGAGATTGATTCAGGCGATCGATCTCCCGAACCCCGGTTGGACTGGTGACATTTACCTCTGTCAGGTAGCCACCAATCACATCAATGCCGACGAAGATCAGTCCATCCCGGCGCAGCACTGGAGCCAGCTGAGCACAAATTTCCCGTTCTCGCGGTGTAATCTCAACTGCCTCAACTCGGCCTCCCACGGCCATGTTGCCCCGGAATTCGTTACCTGTTGGTACTCGATTCACGGCACCAATTGGCTCACCGTCCAGCAAGATAATCCGCTTGTCTCCTGCTTTGGCATCGGGCAGATAAGTTTGAATCATGATCGGCAGTTGCCCTTGTTGGGTACTGATCTCGATCATGGAGTTGAGGTTGCGATCGCCCGGTTGTAAGAACAAGATGCCTTCTCCAGCCTTACCCCCTAATGGTTTGAGGACAGCAGCGCCTTGTTGCTCTACAAACTGGCGAATCACCTGCTTATCTTGCGTCACGATTGTGGTGGGGATTGCCTCTGTAAACTGGAGGGCATACATCTTTTCGTTGGCTGCTCGTAGCCCCCTGGGCGAGTTGACAACCAACGTTTTAGCAGGATCGATGTAGTCCAGAATGTAGGTAGCGTAGAGATAAGCGGTCGTCACCGGAGGGTCAGTCCGCATAAACACTACGTCCATTTCCTCTAACAGACGTAGATTGCCTAAAGCATCAGGTTGAGCAGTACTTGGGGAAGCATTGCTCAGGGTATACCAAGACTCAGCAGCAACCCAGCGTCCCTCCACTAACTGAATAGGCGTCAACTGAACCCGCTCTAAAATGGCCCAAGCTTTACCATTCACCACACTCAACAAATTCGCTTGAGTCACCCACACTTCATGACCTAGTTCTTGTGCTGCTTCCATCAAGGCAACACTGGTATCGTGGCAAGGATCAAGCTTGTGAATGGGGTCAATAATAAACGCGAATTTCAATGAACTATCCTCTGTAATGTGGTGCCGTTGAACCGATCAAACTTTTGACAAGATCCGAGACAGCGGTAGGTGCGATCGCTCTGTCTCGTTAGCCATTGACTCGTAGTAAACTCGCTATGCCGTCTGTAGTAGCTGATCCAGCTTGCCCTGAGCATTCAAGGCATGAATGTCATCACAACCACCAATATGCTGGTCATTGATAAAAATTTGCGGTACTGAGCGTTTCCCATTGGCACGCTGAGACATTTTAGTGCGGGCTGCTTCATCACCATCAATGCTGTACTCAGTGTATTCAACGCCTTTTTTGTCTAGCAGCGCTTTCGCCCGAATACAAAAAGGGCAGGTTCGCCAAGTGTAAATCTCAACTTTAGGAGCCATAACTACCTCAAACATTAAGCAATGTTTCTTGATCCTAGTTTAGCCCTATCCCTCAGCTTGCTTCTAGAGTCTTAGGAGTTAGGAAATGGGTTGAAAGGAGGCAGCATTGATAGGAGCTGACCCTAACGACAAGCAAAGCTAACAGGAGGCGATCGCTTGGCAGCGGTATTACTTCACCGCAAAATCAAAAACCTTCCTACTACAACTGCAGGAAGGCTTGAGGGTGAATGAAAAGCCTTTAGAGTCAGAACCAACTAGATCTGACCGAGTTGCGATCGCCTCTTAGAACGGTAAATCAGAACAGCAGCTACAACTCCCAACGCAGCCGTAGCACTGGGTTCAGGCACATGCTTCACAGGTGGCTTAGGTGGTTCTGGTTTGATAGGGGTTCCATGACCTGTGCCGCTAGCCCCTTGGAAGCCACTGCCATCAATACTTTGATAGCGCACACCAAAGTTGCTCAGAGTGAAGCGTTGCACACTACCGTTGAATGCCAGCGTTGAGGAGAACTTACCAGGTGCATCCGGTGTCTTCACCCCACCGTTACTCCCTCCTTGGCAAGTATTACCATCTGTGAAACAAACATTGACAGCGCCAAACTGATTGGGGAAGGAGCCAGATCTGTCATTAGCAAAAATCCCTGAAGAACGGGTATTGCCATCACCTGAAGCATTACCCACCCCAACGAGTGCCTGATCCACATTGAATCCCAAAGCAGAAGTTCTAGAAGTAATACCACCGCTAGAAGTGTTATCCAGCGTGACTTCAAAAGCTGCTTCCGTTTTGCTTCCTATGGTCTTAAAACCTAAGAATTTAAAGATGGCTTCAGAAGACAATCCAGTGACATTTTTGGTGCTGACATTGCCGTCAAAATTAACCTTGAAAGAAGCACCCACATCTTGAATGCCAATTTCAATGCTGCTACCGCTAAAAGTAAACGCCGAAGCTGCGGGAGCGATCGCCACAGTTCCCAAAGCTGACAAAACTGACAGCCCCAAGGCGAAGTTAGTAAAAGGCCTCAACATTGCCCTATTTCCTCTGATCGAGTAACGAAAACAGTGCTCAAAGCAATTGAACAGGGCTTACTCAGAAAGTTAGATGCAGTTTATACCTACACCTGCAAGCCTGGAATGAATTTACCCAGACTCCTGACAGAACGAACAGCCCTTGCCCACCTTCACTGAAGCTTTACAGGGGTATCTAGATCTCTACACCGATTTCAGTAGTTTCTCTTGCAGCTTTTACATTTTGCTACTTAGGAAGAAACAGCGTAGTCTACCAATTGAGACAGTCGCTGCCGTAGGGTTTCTAATCCTAAGCGATCGCTAGCGGAGAGGAATACAGCTTGGGGAAACTCTTCTTGAGCCAGGGCTAAAGTATCGCCATCCACCTGGTCAATTTTGTTGAACGCGACTAGGGCAGGTCCAGGGGTAATCGGCATTTCTGACAAAATCTTCATCACGGAGCGAATTTGGCTCTGCCATGCTGGGTGCGACAGATCGACTAAGTGCAACAAAGCATCGGCTTCTGTGACTTCTTCTAAGGTGGCTCGGAAGGCATCTACAAGAGACGGCGGCAATTCGTGAATGAAACCCACCGTATCGGTTAACAAAATCGAGCGTGGTTCTTGGGTGTGTGCATCGTGAATGGTCAAGCGTCGAGTGGTGGGGTCAAGCGTGGCGAACAGTTGGTCAGCGGTATACACTTCCGCGTTTGTGAGCGTATTCAATAGAGTTGATTTACCCGCATTGGTATACCCCACGATTGCCACTGATGGCACTTCTCGATGCTGGCGACGTTGTCTTAATCGCGATCGATGAGCTTGCAATTGGTTCACTTCTTGTTGCAGACGCGAGATCCGCCGTTGAATCCCTCGGCGCTCGGTTTCTAGCTTGGTTTCGCCCGGACCACGGGTACCAATCCCACCACCTAAACGCGACATGGCTTGTCCTCGCCCAATCAGACGCGGCAGCATGTATTCCAACTGCGCCAACTCGACCTGGAGTTTCCCGGCTCTCGACTGCGCCCGTTGAGCAAAAATATCTAAAATCACCTCAGTGCGATCGACCACCCGAATCCCAATTTGAGTTTCCAAGTTACGAACTTGGGCTGGGTGCAAGTCGCGATCAAACACAATCAGATTCGCCCCTACCGTTTGAGCGGCAAGAGCAATCTCCTGGACCTTACCTTCCCCTACCACAGTCTGAGGATGGGGACGGGGACGCTTTTGAGTCAGCGTTTCTACCACCGTTCCGCCCGCAGTTTCCACCAGCCGAGCCAATTCTACCAAGCCATCTTGAAAACTTTGAGCTTTGCGATCATCCGTCATCAAGCCAACGATCAACACTTGATCATGATCGCGATCGACCTGCTGGGCAATGTACTCACGCTGAAACTCGGCTTCTAAATTTTCGACTAGATCCAGAAAATCTTGCGCGGCTAAATCATCCAAGCTGGTCGCGGGTGAAACCGTCCAGTTCGCTTCTGGATGAGGTACGAGATGCGCTAGGTAAGCGTGCTTGACATAGCCAGTCGCGCCCCCACCCCGTCGCTCAAAGCCGCCGCCTGACAAGGTAAGCACCACCAAGCTATCGAGCCGCTGAATCGCCATTGCAGTCAAAGCAGCTTCGTTGGGAGGTTCAATTTTTAGTTGAGTCGCTAAGCAGCGAATCCCGCTTAAACGCTCAGCCCCGTAACGAGGGAGTTCCAGCGGTGGAATTTGGGTTTGGCGAGGCGTGCCAACTCCCACTCGAATCACCTGTCCCCGACGATTGATGTAAGCACAAACAGGTTGGTTCAGGTCTGTACTAATGGCAGCAAGACGCTGGGCGAATTCGGGTGTCGTGAGGCGATCGCCCGGTAGCCGCTGGTGATACAAACGTTGCAGTTGCTTAAGCTGACTAGATTTCAGACCCTGAAGGTTGCCGTAAATCGTTTCTATAGACTTGTGTAACCAGAAATCTGGCCCTCGAACGCAATTAATCCTATTCTACTGACTCTACTAAAACGTTAGGATTGGCGATGCCACCGGGGGAAGTAGGCCAAAACCCTGGCTTTTACCTCTGCCATCATGCTGCGCCAATCAGAGGAGCTGCGAACTCCCAAGGCGCTGTCGTAGCTCGCGTAAGCTTCCTTGTAGCGCTTCAAGTAACGCAGCGCTACCCCACGATAGAGCCAAGCCTCCGAGTGGTAAGGGTGGACTGCCAAAGCCATATTGCAACTGAGTAAAGCTTCCTCATAACCACTCAGATGGATAAGGGCTACGGCTCGAAATACCAAAGCCTCTGTATGGTCAGGTTTTAGCACTAAGGCCTGATTAAAACTGGCGATCGCTTCTGCGTAGAATCCTAAATTGGCTTGTGCCTCTCCCCGCTCGTACCAAATTTCAGCATTTCCTGGTTGACGCGCAATCATCTGGTCACAGTGGGCGATCGCTGCTTCGTACTCACGCCGTCGGACAGGATCAACACTGGCTGCACAGCGCTGTGATAGCTGCTTGCGAACAGAGCTACCTGACTGATGCGAGTCTGGTCGAGTGTGTGACAACTGAAATGACCGAATGGTACACATAGTCAGACAGGGAACAAACTTAACTACCGCAGATCCCTAGAGTGCCCTAGAAGCAGAAACAGCTCGCCTTCGGAGGGAGAAACATTAGGTTTTCTTAATCTGAGGGTACTCGTTGTTCTTGCTAATACGGCATTAGCTTCATTAGTTTTTACAGAATTTGGACATAAGCCTGGTTAAAGTACAAGTTTCGCCACAATAACTGCGTCTATTTACCTCTTTGAGCCAGAAACGAAGAAAAATCTACTTATTTTTGGCGACACGGTGGAATTGACGGCTTCAGTCCTCACTCCGTAAGATTAAATTAAAGTAAACAAGTGTAAAGAAAAATTGGTGATCGTTGTTCATTCGTAGCCTCACCAGTAGCATCCACTCATTAAGGTTGAATCTAGTGTTGCCAATGCAGTACTTTTCTCCGCGACGGCTTCTCACTTCCCTTGCCGCATTCTGCTTCGCATTGTCAATCTGGGCGATCGCCCCAGCGGCCCATGCCTACGACAATCCAGAGCTGTTACCGAGTCAGCCCACTCCAGTCATTGATTTAGCGAAAAGTCTCACTGGCGCTCAAGAAGAAGCCTTGGCCAAGGATTTAGAAACATTTGAAGCAGAAACAGGGTGGAAGCTTCGAGTGTTAACTCAGTTTGACCAAACGCCGGGACGGGCTGTCAAAGACTTCTGGGGTTTAGATGATAAGAGTGTGCTGCTAGTTGCGGATGCTAGAGGCGGCAACATCCTCAACTTTAGTGTGGGGGATGCTTTTTATGAATTGATGCCACGAACCTTCTGGATTGAACTCCAGACTCGCTACGGTAACCAGTTCTTTGTTCGAGAAAATGGTGAAGACCAAGCCATTATTCAAGCGATCGAGTCAGTCAAAAGCTGTCTGCGGCGGGGTGGTTGCCAAGTGGTTCCGGGTTTACCCAGAGAACAATGGATTCTCACCTTAATTACTTCACTCGTCGGCGGTGTCATTTTTGGCTTTGCAGCTCATCCCCGCAAGGAGGGTCAAATCTTTGCTTGGCAGTGGGCTCTAATCTTTTCCCCTTTATGGGGCATGCTGTTTATTGCCTTTGGTATTGGTCCAGTTGTAACCCGTACCTCTGAGTGGTTACCCTTGTTTCGCAATGTTGTGGGATTTATGCTAGGCGCTTTAGTGGCTTACCTGTCCCCCACTTTTAATCAGTCTTCTGCCTCTGAAAGCTAGCTCTTGGGTACCTTGAACACAGGTGAGATTGGACGCAGCTGAAGACAAGGACTAATATCAATCAGCTGAGAATAGAAATACCAACGCGAGCGCTTAGCGTGCCAGCAGTCATGCAGCCAATATGCTGTGTGGCTGCTTAGGAGTGTATAACTATCTCAAACCCTGAAAACAGATTTAAGGGACAGGTTAGGCATGGAGTGGCATATTACGGACGCTCAAAGTTTAGGAATTATCGATCGCGAAATGGGCGATCACACCTTTTCACCTGCTGAATACGAAATTGTGCGCCGAGTCATCTATGCCACTGCTGACTTTGAATACAAATCTTTGATTCGCTTTTCTGAGCAAGCGCTACAAGCGGGAGCTGCTGCTCTAGCGGCAAGAACCACCATTGTCGTGGATGTGCCGATGGTCCAAGTGGGCATTACGTCCAACATCCAAAACACCTTTGCCAATCCGGTGTATTGCAGCATGGATGCCCTGACTCGGCCACAACGAGATAAAACTCGCGCCGCCTGGGGCATTGAAACACTAGCACGTCGTTATCCAGAAGGTATTTTTGTCATTGGTCAAGCTCAAACTGCCTTGACTGCCATCGTGGATTTAATCGAAGCAGAAGAAATTCGCCCCGCCTTAGTGGTAGGCACGCCATCGGGATTTGTCGATATTGAAGTCGCTAAACAGCGGTTACAAGATTCGTTGGTCCCTCACATCCGCATTGAGGGCCGCAAAGGCAGTGCGGTCGTTGCCGCAGCCATTATGAATGGGCTAGTGGATTTGGCCTGGAAAGCTTACGGTCAAGACAGCCCTGGCATTAGTTAAGACTTGGAACTTGTCGCAAAACTCAAAAATCCATTGCAGCCCGACGCCGAGGCGCTTTGCGAGGCTGAGACTGCGATCGCAGCCGCCGACTTACCTCAATAAAATTATCCCGCTGCACTTGAGGATAATCACTCACCCAAATATTTTGGCTAGGGATGTAAATATCGGTGACCTTAGCAATACGGCTGAGATCGGGCAGGTGCGACATGACGACCATTTCAGCGACTTGATCAGGACGAATCGCTTTATGTTCGCGGCGCAGCGGCACTTGGGTTTGAATTCTAAAGCCGCTTTCGTCACCCACCTCAATATTCAGGCGACGTTCGCGGTTTTCCACCAGGACCAGTTCTCCGCGTTTATTCACGGTTTCTTCGGTGCCGATTAGTTCTTCGCTCACGTAGGCATCAAGCACGCGACCTTGCCAAAAACCGCTGTGACGAGGCTTGCGTGCTTCCAGATTGCGACGGGTGGCCCAAAAAATGGGTGCCCACAGCCAATAAAGGCCACTCCCAACTCCTAGGAAGAACAAGATGACTCCACCCGCTTCGCCAATAATCGAGTGGACGATCGCCACAACCACAATTCCCATCACAGAAATCAGCAGTCGCTTCAAAAAGTCTGCCAGTTTGCCCCAGCAATACTTGTACTGAGGAAAGGTGGCTACGAGCGGCACCAGTTGTTCAAATTTTTCGCGGGTTAAGGGAACTAGCATCTGTACAAGTTTATATAGACCTGAGTCGGGAAGGTTTTATGGCGATCGCTTTAGTATTATGAGGCTAGCATTGTGAAATTTTTAAGAAAAGAAATTACAGCCCTAGTGGATTGCTATAAGTCTTTACGTCCTAGTGCTAGACTTGTTTCTAGACTACCAGCCTGCTGGAAAGGATGCCTTTAGTTATTAGCTGGTCCCTTCATTTCTTTATATTCCAGTGTCTGTAAGTTTAACTTTAAATAAGAGGAGAGTGATTCTACGGATTTAAGGATCGTAAATTCAATCTTTTCTGTCTAAAAGTTGCGTAGTTGTCTCGAAGTTTTTACGGGACAAAATGTAGCAGAATAAATTCAATTCTGAATAAGGCGTTCAGAAAAGCTAAACAAGTAGGGGGCAACTAAATTTGTTTGGTTTTTCTGGTTAGGAAAGCGTCTTTACAGGTGAATTGCCTGATCCTGGGGGCTTGTAGGGTCAGGCAATTTTTTTTGCTATTGGCTGACCTAGAGGATTTTCTCTAGACCATAGACCAAAGACTTGAGCTGGATGACTTTGCGAATCGAGAGTAGGACTCCGGGCATATAGCAAGCGCGATCGCTCGTATCGTGACGCAGGGTATAGATTTGGCCTGCCGCTCCAAAAATTACTTCCTGATGAGCAATTAAACCGGGTAACCGCACGCTATGAATACGAATGCCTTCATCGGCTAATGCGCCTTTCGCCCCAGGAATTTTTTCAGTTTCCTCTACCGAGGGCGGATTAAAGGTTTTGCCGAGTTCTGACAGCATTTGTGCTGTTTGTAATGCCGTGCCGCTGGGAGCATCCGCCTTCTGATTGTGGTGCAGCTCAATAATTTCAACATGGTCAAAGTATTGAGAAGCTTGAATCGCAGCTTGTTGTAGCAGCACCATGCCAATCGAGAAATTGGGGATAATCAAACATCCGGTACTGGCTTTGTCAGCAAATTCAGCTAGCTCTTGAATCTGCTCCGGGCTAAGACCTGTTGTACCTACCACCGGACGCACGCCATAGGCGATCGCGGCTCTGATATTGTCGTACACGCCATCAGGGTGAGTGAAATCAACCATGACCCCAAGCTGCTTCTCTTGGCCTGCCATCGCCAAAACTGGCTCAAATTCGTTCAGGATTGGCACCTCTAAAGGACCGCATCCAGCGACTTCCCCCACATCTTGACCAATGTATTTGGGATTGCGATCGACGGCACCGATGAGGGTCATATCCGTGGCTTGGGCAACCGCCTTCACTACCTCGCGACCCATTTTTCCCGCAGCTCCATTCACTACAACTGGAATGGGAAGTTGACTTGTCATGATCTAAATCGTGTCTCTGGATGTAATAAGCGCATTTTAGAACGAGTGGCAGTGATTCGATTGCTTGGCTAGGCTGGGTTAGTAATAGAGAACTGTTAGAGTTTGTTTATATAAAGTCTTTAACTGATCCAGAACTGATCGAGCCACTGGAATGGCGTTAAAGAATCTATTGCTGCAATTTCAGGGTGAAGGTTTACTTGTAAATGCTTTAGCCAATGGCTGACTGCTGTGATCTCTAAACTGGCGCATCGCATTCGTTTAAAACGGCCTAACCTAGAACGCTG
>DATNPE010000314.1:0-3513 GCA_036703355.1 Allocoleopsis sp.
ACCTTTGGCTAGCGAGAGTCAGGAAGAATACAACAGTGACGCTCGACCCGACAAACCCGAGGAAGCCTGTGGTGTTTTTGGCGTTTATGCCCCAGAACAAGCGGTTGCGAAGCTCACCTACTTTGGTCTGTATGCTCTCCAGCATCGGGGTCAAGAATCGGCTGGGATCGCCACTTTTGAGGGTGAGAAAGTCCATTTACATAAAGACATGGGTCTGGTTTCTCAGGTGTTCAACGAGTCCATGCTGAGCACCATGCCAGGACACCTAGCAGTCGGCCACACCCGTTACTCCACCACTGGCTCTAGCCGTGTTGTCAACGCTCAACCTGCTGTCGTCGAAACCCGCCTTGGCTCCTTAGCACTGACCCACAACGGCAACTTGGTCAACACCGAAACCCTGCGCCAAGAACTGCTGCAAAACAACTTTAACCTCGTTACTACTACCGATTCCGAGTTAGCCGCCTTTGCGATCGCCGAAGCCATCAACAATGGCAAAGACTGGCTAGAAGGCACCATTAGCGCTTTGCACCGTTGCCAAGGAGCCTTCAGCTTCGTCATCGGCACCCCCAACGGCATGATCGGCGTGCGTGACCCCAACGGCATCCGTCCCCTGGTCATTGGCACCATTCCTAGCCCAGACGAAACCACACCCGTTCGCTACGTGCTCTCCTCCGAAACCTGCGGACTCGACATCATCGGCGCTGAGTATCTACGCGACGTAGAACCCGGAGAATTGGTTTGGATCTCCGAATCAGGCTTAGCCAGCTTCCCCTGGGCACCACAACCCCAGCGCAAGCTCTGCATTTTCGAGATGATCTACTTCGCCCGTCCCGATAGCGTCATGAGCCAAGAAAGCTTATACAGCTACCGCATGCGGATTGGTCGCCAACTGGCTCAAGAATCCTCTGTAGACGCAGACATCGTGATTGCCGTCCCCGACTCTGGCGTTCCTGCCGCGATCGGATTTTCTCAAGCCTCTGGCATCCCCTACGCCGAAGGTCTGATCAAAAACCGTTACGTCGGTCGTACCTTTATTCAACCGACTCAGAGCATGCGGGAGGCAGGAATTCGCATGAAACTCAACCCCCTGAGAGACGTGCTAGAAGGCAAGCGCGTGATCATCGTCGATGACTCCATCGTCCGAGGCACCACCAGTCGCAAAATTGTCAAAGCCCTACGTGATGCAGGTGCAACCGAAGTCCACATGCGGATCTCTTCGCCACCCGTCACCCATCCTTGCTTCTACGGCATTGACACCGACAGCCAAGATCAGTTGATCGCCGCCACCAAATCCGTGGAAGAAATTGCCCAGCAGATTGAAGTAGACTCCCTCGCCTACCTCAGTTGGGAAGGGATGCTCACCGCCACCCGCGAAGACCCCAATAGCTTCTGCTCCGCTTGCTTCACAGGCGACTACCCCATCTCCATCCCCGAACCCGTCAAGCGCTCCAAACTGCGCCTAGAAAAAGAGAAAGTCGGCACTGCTTCGTAAAACGACCCTTACCCCCAGACCCTCTCCCAATGGGCGAGGGGAGTAGAACAGCTAACAAAACAACCCACTTTTGGAGGGGGTCTGGGGGACGCAACCGTCTCTCAGCGGGGGTTTGGGGGCAGGTGCCCCCAAGCTCTTGGTTTTGGCTAATCCAACTTCATAGAACCCAAATACCGCTGCAAATAAGGCGAAAACACCTCATAAATCAGCGTTAGCGGCTGCCCATGATGCCAGAACAAATAGTGCCGTCCCCAAAACGGCCCCGTTTGCTCAAACGCCGCCTCCAGAACCGCCGAATGCCCGTAGTAAACCCCTTGCACATCCCGGTATAACTCAGTTCGCAAGCGAGCTAAGCTAGCCCAAATCGGTAGCGATCGGTTTTGCAAATACTCATCCACATGGCTCGCCTCCCACCAGGAAGTCGCGTAGGCCAACCGTTGACCAGAGGCAGTGCGTAACCAAACCTGCCGCCTCAAGCGCGGTCCAGGGATTAACTGAATTTGTTCAGGTGCCCCATCACCATCCATATCGATCGCAGACATATCAATCACGTCTACTTCAGTCGGCTCACCCGTTAGCAGCTGTAGATGTCGCGTTGGCGAACCATCTCCCAACAAAAGCATCTGCCAAGCAGGGGCTAATTGAGCGTGAGGCAGTCCTTGTTGAATTCCAACCCCTTCGTCTTGCCAGAGTGGAGTCAACGCATACCAGGGGGCTGGTACTGTAATGCTTTTGTTTGGTTTAAAGGTGGAAGTCAAAGCTCTTTACAAATCTTTTCATTCTGACTCCGATCATAAACAGGAAATGCTCAGGAGGCAAAGAATCCAGAAATGGAGAGCTTTAACTCAAGTAATAGGGTATGAAGTATGCGGATGGCGAGACTCGAACTCGCAAGGCGTGAGCCACACGCCCCTCAAGCGTGCGTGTCTACCAATTCCACCACATCCGCGTGGTTGTAGGATTCATCAAGAAGCCAAGTGACCTTGATTTCCTCCGGTTATCTACAATAACCCATAAATCTGTTTTTGTATCGAAATTTTCTAGAAATTCTGAAATTTTTTTCAAGAGGCGATCGCAATCTCAAGAAACAGTCCGCTATCTTTAAGTTCTAGGCGCACTTCCCATCAGTAAGCCACCCCAGCGTGATACGATCAGTTTCCGATCTGAGGTTTTCGTGTAAGTTCCTGGGTTTGGTTTCGCCGTCAAGGTGTCTTCCAGAGCACCTCAGAAAGCTTTATTTTGCTCATTATTGATCTGAAAGCTGGAAGATGCTTTTTTCAAAAATTCTGATTGCAAATCGAGGGGAAATCGCCCTCCGCATTCTCCGAACTTGCGAAGAAATGGGGATTGCGACAGTTGCAGTTCACTCCACGGTCGATCGTCATGCCCTCCATGTGCAGCTGGCAGATGAAGCCGTTTGCATTGGCGAACCCCCCAGTGGCAAAAGCTACCTCAATATCCCCAATATTATTGCGGCAGCCTTAACCCGCAATGCCACAGCTATTCATCCAGGCTACGGATTCTTAGCCGAGAATGCCCGCTTTGCTGAGATTTGTGCCGACCACCAGATTTCCTTCATTGGGCCATCTCCCGAATCCATTCGTCTGATGGGGGACAAATCGACCGCCAAGGAAACCGCGCAACGAGCAGGCGTACCCACGGTTCCCGGTAGTGATGGCTTGGTGAGTGATGAGCAAGATGCGCTCATGCTGGCTCGCAAAATTGGCTACCCAGTGATGATCAAAGCCACGGCAGGTGGCGGTGGTCGCGGGATGCGCCTAGTCCACGAAGAAAGCGATTTGGTCAAACTATTTCTCGCTGCTCAAGGGGAAGCGGAAGCAGCCTTTGGTAACGCGGGTGTTTATTTAGAAAAATTTATTGAGCGACCCCGCCACATTGAATTCCAAATTTTGGCTGACAGCTACGGCAATGTCGTTCACTTAGGCGAGCGGGATTGCTCGATTCAACGCCGCCACCAAAAGCTTTTGGAAGAAGCCCCCAGTCCTGCCCTCAGCCAAGAA
>DATNPE010000315.1:0-3623 GCA_036703355.1 Allocoleopsis sp.
CTACACCCCGTTCAAGAATTAAAAAGGACCGCTATAGTTGAGAATTCAAGGGCAACCCAAAACTACTTCATGGAAGCAGACATTTGGTCTTGAATTTGGCTCTTCGCAGCCTTGAACTGAGTTGCCAATTGCTCAGATTGATCGCTGCTGAGGTTATTGCGAATGGCCGCAAACATGGTGCTTTCTTCTTGACGGATGTGGTCGCCCACAGCATCCATCAGCTGACGTACTCTCTCTTTGAACTCGGAAGAAGCAGGGCTGAGAGCCTTGATCTGGTCGAGCATCCGCTTCATTTCAGCTTGTTCGTCGTACAGTTCTTGGGTGTCGCCTTCGCCGTAGAAGGGACGCACCGCAGGATAAACTACGCGCTCTTCCGCTTCAGCATGGACACTCAAGTCTTTGTAGAGCTGACCGAAGTACTCTTGGATCTTCTGAGGATCATTAGAACCCAAGATTTCGGTAAACAGCGTGTTGGTCTTGTTGTGATCCAGGCGGATAATATCCTGAATGTTCATATCACTCTTGCTGGAGGTCTGGGTGACCACACTGCCAGCCACACCAGAGAGGGCTGCAACTGCGTCTTGTACCCGTGCCCACAGACCTTGATCTGCTTCCTGTCCGGTGAGTTCACGCACACCCAGTACTTCCAGTACACCTTTCAGTTGCTCTTGGTGAGCTCGGTTTTCAAAGTTAATAGTGTTGAGGGGAGTGATTGCCATTTCCACGTCAGCACCCACTTTCTGGGCTGCCTTATGGACGATCAACCCGCTCATCACTTGTTGGTGCTTGAGGAGTTCGTGCTGGAACACTTTCTCGAAGATGCTCAGCTCGGAACCACCCATCAACTGTTGCAGTTTGTCAACAAACTCGCGGATGGTTTGCTTAGGCTCAGCTTTGATGCCGTATTGCACAATCACGGTTTCCAAAACGCCCATGTTCTTCTGATCATCATTGAGCATTTCTTGGAAACGATGGCGAATATCTTGATCGTTGATTTCGCTGATGAATCTTTGCTCATTAGCGATGATCAGCTCTTGAATCGCTTTAATATCAGCTAATTTGGTACCAATCATCATCCGCTTTGTATCATCAAGCGTTGTTACCATTTCTAGGCTCTCCTCTTCAGTAATCATAGGATCGGAACTACTTTTGAGGTTACTCAGCCACTCTAGGGGCTTCATCCTTCTCTCGACTGAGAATAAACTTGGCTCAATAGACAGAAGCCGCTTTTTGGGATTACAGAAAAGCAGTGAGCTACTGATAGATTCAAAAGAAATAATTAAGGCGTCCTAGACTACTTAATCAACATTTTTGCTGCATTTTACCGGGCTTCTAGCCATCAGATGCTATGTTTAAATGGGCTAATTTATTTGTCATCTGTCCAAAGACATAACGTTATTAGAGTAAATCTATATTCTTTTACCGATCCTTCTTTTGAAGAGGATACTTATAAACTATAAAAAGTTATTTTTTTCTTTAATTAGGTCGAGTCTATACCTATTTTGTAAGTAGTGTAGGCTTTGTCCTCAGCACTTATAAGACACAGTTTTCGGTCTACTTTTGGTACCTCCAAACAGTGACTGATGCGATCGCCAAAACTGAACCATCACCTCACTTGTCTTGAATTATAGGATTACGTTCTCGGAGCCTGATCGGATGGAAACTTACGACGTCGTCATCATTGGTGCAGGTCATAATGGCCTGGTTTGTGCCGCTTATCTCCTCAAGGCGGGATACAGTGTTTTGCTCTTAGAAAAGCGTTCTGTCCCTGGGGGTGCTGCCACAACTGAGGAAGCTCTACCCCAAGAAGCTCCTGGTTTCAAGTTCAATCTCTGCGCGATCGACCATGAATTTATTCATTTAGGCCCCGTAGTAGAAGAACTAGAACTCGAAAAGTACGGTTTGGAGTACCTTTACTGCGATCCGGTAGTCTTCTGCCCTCACCCTGATGGCAAGTACTTTTTAGGTCATCGCTCGGTGGAAAAAACCTGTGCCGAAATTGCTCGCTACAGTGAACGTGATGCCCAGAAGTATGCGGAGTACACAGACTTCTGGCAGCGGGTGATTGGCTCCATGATTCCAATCTTCAATGCCCCACCCAAATCCATTATTGATATCGCAGGCAACTACGACATCAAAAAGCTGAAAGACCTCTTTTCGGTGATTGGTTCTACGAATAAAACCCTGGACTTTGTTCGCACCATGCTCACCAGTGCCGAAGACATTCTCAATGAATGGTTTGATTCGGAGTTCCTCAAGGCTCCTCTAGCGCGATTGGCGGCTGAGTTGGGCGCTCCTGCTTCACAAAAAACCAATGCGGTCGGCGCAATTATGATGGCAATGCGTCACCATCCGGGGATGGCTCGGCCTAGAGGCGGCACGGGAGCCTTGGTCAAAGCTCTACTCAATCTAGTGACTAGCCTGGGTGGCAAAGTCCTGACCGATCAGCACGTAGAAAAAGTTTTGATTGATGACGGTAAAGCAGTTGGGGTTCGAGTGGCGGGTGGTAGCGAATACAGAGCCACCAAAGGTGTGATTTCGAATATCGATGCCAAGCGCTTGTTCCTGCAATGTATGGATCAGTCTGATGTAGATGATGCTGATCCAGAGTTGCGAGAGCGGCTAGAGCGGCGGATTGTCAACAATAACGAAACGATTCTGAAAATTGACCTGGCTCTTTCAGAACCGTTACGCTTCGAGCGCTATAACCATCGAGATGAATATTCCATCGGCTCAATTCTGATTGCCGATTCGGTCAATCATGTAGAAGTGGCTCACTATGAGCCAAGCGTGGGTAAGATTCCTGATGCTGACCCATCGATGTATGTGGTGATGCCCTCGATGCTTGACCCCTCACTGGCTCCAGACGGAAAGCACACGGTTTGGATTGAGTTCTTTGCTCCTTACCAAATTGCTGGGGCTGAAGGAACTGGGCTACATGGCACAGGTTGGACCGATGAACTGAAAAATAAAGTGGCCGATCGCTGTGTAGAAAAACTGGCAGAATACTCTCCTAATCTGAAAAACTCCATCATTGCCCGTCGAGTCGAAAGCCCTGCCGAACTGGGAGAGCGCTTGGGAGCTTACAAAGGCAACTACTACCACATCGACATGACCCTCGATCAGATGGTGTTCTTCCGTCCGCTGCCAGAACTCGCCAACTACAAAACCCCGATCGAAGGACTGTTCCTGACAGGCGCAGGTACCCATCCGGGTGGCTCGATTTCTGGGATGCCCGGTCGTAACTGTGCTCGCGTCTTCATGCACGCTCAACAGCCATTTGCTGCAACCATCTCCGATGCCAGTAATTCTCTGAAATCGGTGGCTAAATCTATGTTTCGGATTTCTTAAGACATAACCGAGACCTAACCCCCAGCCCCTTCCCTGCTAGGGAAGGGGAGCTAGAGCTAAGATTCAGTCTTTAAGAAGAGAAAAAGGTCGTTCGCTCTACGGAGGTAGAAACTCATCGTAGCTGGTGAACTATAAAGATGGGGTTGCGTACCTCTACTGATACTGAGTTGATTTGTGTTGGGTTGATGACGGAGCAAATTTTAATCTTAGGTGGCAGTGGGCGCATCGGCAGCAGCGTGGCCGCAGATATCGTCGCTCACACTCAGGCGCAG
>DATNPE010000316.1:0-7373 GCA_036703355.1 Allocoleopsis sp.
GCTACACCTCAGGGGCTTTGTTCTGTAGCGCTGGGTGATTCGGAGGCGCAGTTGGCAGCGGCTTTGCATCAAGCGTTTCCAGCGGCTGAGATGGGTTCAAATCATCCCCGGTTGGCAGACTGGATCGAATCAATTTTGGCACATTTAGCAGGGCATCAGCACCACCTCGACCTACCTTTAGATGTGCCAGCAACTGCGTTTCAGTGGCGGGTTTGGCAAATCTTGCGATCGATCAACTACGGGGACACTCGCTCTTACTCTCAAGTGGCAGAAATGCTGGGACAACCGCAAGCAGTGCGGGCAGTGGCGCGGGCTTGTGCGACTAACCCAGTAGCGTTGGTTGTGCCCTGTCATCGAGTGCTACGGAGTGATGGTTCGTTGGGTGGTTTTCGTTGGGGCTTGGAACGTAAACAGGCATTGCTGGCTCAGGAACGTCAACATCGTAGGGTTGAGCAGTTTACTCAGCTACCACTGCTAGAGGAAACTACCACCAGCCTTGATTGAGGCTCACTATAATAGGGGCGATCGCACTCAAGGCTGATCGTAGCTAACAAACTTTGAAAAATTCTTATTTCCAAACATGGCAATCCCTAGTTTTGGGCATCATTGCTACAGTTTTAATCTTTGTCAGTCTCAACTCGTTTGTCATCATTAATCCCGGTGAAGCAGGGGTTCTCAGCATTCTCGGTAAAGCCACAGATGGGGTGTTGCAAGAAGGATTGCACTTCAAGCCGCCGCTGGTATCGCAAGTGGCGATCTACGATTTGACAGTGCAGAAATTTGAAGTGCCCGCCCAAAGCTCGACGCGAGATCTGCAAGACTTGTCGGCCCGCTTTGCCATCAACTTTCGGATTGACCCGAATGAAGTCGTAGAGATTCGCCGGAAGCAAGGCACCTTAGAAAACATCGTCTCCAAAATCATTGCCCCACAAACCCAAGAGTCTTTCAAGATCGCCGCAGCCCGCAGAACGGTGGAAGAAGCGATCACTAAGCGGAATGAACTCAAAGAAGACTTTGACACGGCGCTGGGTCAACGCTTGGAAAAGTACGGCATTGTGGTTCTCGATACCAGCGTGGTCGATCTGACCTTCTCGCCAGAATTTGCTAGAGCCGTAGAGGAAAAACAGATCGCCGAGCAACGGGCACAAAGAGCTGTCTATGTGGCGCAGGAAGCTGAGCAAGAAGCCCAAGCAGACATCAACCGGGCACGGGGCCGCGCCGAAGCCCAGCGCCTACTCGCCGAAACCCTAAAAGCGGAAGGGGGACAACTGGTGCTGCAAAAAGAAGCGATTGAGGCTTGGCGGCAAGGAGGTTCGCAAATGCCAGAAGTATTGGTAATGGGGGACAAGTCGAACAGCGTGCCGTTTTTGTTCAATCTCGGCAATCTACCTCAAGCATCCCAGACGAGACACGAAGGCACTTAGGACGCAAACAGCGATCGCACAATCTGGGCTATCTGGTCTGGATAGTAGACTGGTGGCAAAACCCCTTTGATGTTGCTTGGCAATCCTGATCTGAGGAGTTGAGCGTTAGGTTCTTGAGCGATCGCCACCACCTCAACCTGATCATTAATTTTGTGCAATGCCTGAATGACTGTCGGGCCATCGAGTTCTGGAACTGCCATATCCAGTACGACTAAGCGAGTTTCTGACCAGTGACGGGCGTAGAGCGCGATCGCCTCAATGCCATCACTAGCCGTGAGCACTCGATAGCCGCCTTGCTCTAACATGGCTTGAGCAGTCTGACGAGAAGATGAGTTGCCGTCAATCACCAAGATTAATTGGCTCTCTGCCATCAGTTCAGCGACAAGTTCCGATGGGTGCTTGCCAAGGGCGGAACGGGGAATCGCCGGAAGATAAACTTTGAATTGTGTTCCTTTGCCGACGACGCTGGACACAGCGACAGTGCCTCCGTGACCCTTGATAATGCCAACCGCTCGTGATAACCCCAAGCCTGTTCCTTGCCCAAAGGCTTTAGTCGTAAAGAAAGGATCAAAAATGCGGTTGAGGTTTTCCGTAGAGACCCCAAATCCTGTGTCTGCTACGGTAATCAGCACATATGAGCCAAGTTTGGTCACGGAATGAGCCTGAAGATTACTGGCATCAATCCACAAATTTTCGGCAAAAAGCCGCAGGATGCCCCCATTCAGCATGGCATCACGGGCGTTGTCACAGAGATGCATGAGGGCTTGGTGGAGTTGATTGGCATCGCCTGTGATCATCCACAGGTCTGGTGCAGATAGATGGGTGCGAATGGAGATGTTTTGCGGCAAGCGCTGTTTCAGGGTTTGCTCTAGGTCCGCAATCAATTGACCCACATCAATAGTTTGCTTTTCGCCTTCGATGCCTTGAACAAAATCCAATACCTGCTTCAGCAAACTGGCACTGCGCTGGGCATTTTTTTCCAGCATCCCCAACAGGTGTTGACTTTGCTCGTCTTGTAGCCTTTGCGAGAGGAGGGGAATTGCCATCAAAATCGGTGCTAGAGCGTTGTTGAGGTCGTGAGCCAAGCCACTAGCGACTGTGCTGATGCTATCCAGACGTTGATTGCGTAGGCGTTGATTTTCAGATTGTTTTCGTTGGGTGATGTCTGTGTTGACGACGAGGATGGATTTAGGAGTATTGCCTTGTCGGATCAAAGACCAGCGACTCTCGACTGTGACTGGTTTGCCATCTTTGGTGCGTTGTTGCAATTCTCCTTGCCACTCGCTTTGTTCAGTCATTGCTTGTTGAGCCGCCTGTAGAGAGGGACTCAGCTCGTCAAATAGCAATTCATCAAAGTACTGTCCGATCGCCTCCTGTTGGGTCCAGCCAAATAAGCGGGCTGCACCACTGTTCCAAAACAAAATGCGATTTTCTAGGTCTAAAACCAGAATGGCATCCTGGGACTGATTCAAGAGCAGGGCTTGTTCGCGAATTTGCTCCTCTGTTTGCTCCCGCTCGGTAATGTCAGTTTGTAAGCCCACAAAATAGAGGAGTTCACCGCTTTTGGAGCAGACCGGAGAAATTCTGAGTTGATTCCAAAACGGCTGGCCATCTTTGCGGTAATTCAGAACCGTGGTTTGAATTTCTCGTCGTTGGGCGATCGCCTCACTAATTTGAGCGATAGTCTCTGGATCAGTATCCGCTCCTTGCAAAAATCGGCAGTTGTGCCCCAAAATTTCGGCGGCTGAGTAGCCTGTAATTCGAGAGAAGGCAGGATTGATGTAAATGATGGGATTGTCTTCCTGGTTAGGATCGCTCAATAAGATGCCATCGACAGCAGAGTTGATTGCTTGAGCAAAGTTGAGGTTGGCGATCGCCGCAGTTTCCCCGCTTTGATTTGTAGGTGGCATCTCTGGCATTGCAGGCCAACCGAGTTGCTCCTGCTGGACTCTTTGCCAATAGGTATTAAAAAACTCTACTAAACGCGGTTCTTGCTCAACCAAATCGCGGAAATTGTTTTGAAATCGTGGATCGGCTTCATAAGACACGTCCGGATGAGCTTGCATCCACTCATGACAAGTTTTGATGTAGGCAATGCAAGTGACAAGATAGTGATAATTTTCGTCGCCCAAAAGCTGTCGTAATTCCCGCCTGCACGCTTCAGCTTGGTCTGTGTGCAAGGCAATAAAGATGGCACAGCATAATAAACTTTCATGCAAGGTTGCATTTAACTGAGATAGCACTCTGACCACATCCGCTTCAGCGTTGAGCCGATCTAAGTGGCTATCAATGTCTTGGAGATTTGGTGGAGCGAGTTCGAGAAAAGCGAAAATTTCTTGTGCTTGCATCCCCAGTTCGTACAGCGAGCAACTGTGGCAGATCAGGCAATAGGGCACTGGGCAGAAACGGGAAAGATAGCTTGAAAGTTTTTCCTTAAATAGAAGCGGTAAAGGGCTTTCGATGTAGGCTACGACAGTCTGCTGCCAAAGGTTTTCTAGGACTGCGGGTGTGGCTAAGGCAGGTGAGAAAAAAGGTGGAAAAAAGCCAAATTTTTCCTCAATTTCTATAGCAATTTCTGGGCTTGTACGCATGAATAAAATGGCGCTGAATCAAACTAGAGATGAGGGTGCCTACACAAATCAAGACCTACTTCCCTAGCCTCCAAACCTGACAGGATGGTTGTGGATTGAAAGTAGTTTACTAGTTCGAACTGTCTAGCCAAGATCGAGTACTTCAACAAATATCCAGATAGATTTAATAATTGAGTAGACTGTCTGAAGTAGCCATCCTCAAGATAACGAATCTTAGCGCTATCAGGCATTAGCAATCTCTTTGAGCGCGTTTAACGGCCTAATTTCTGCCGCATTTTCTCTCGCACTTGGATCGCATCTTGGTAATTTGGCTGGATTTGAATGGCTTTATCGATTGAGGTAACAGCGTCATCAAAGCGCCTTAGGCTCCAAAGCGCTACCCCACGGTTGTTCCAAGCTTCAGCCAAATCGGGTTTTAAGGCAGTCGCTTTCTCAAAGGCAGCCACCGCTTCGTCAGGTCGTTGTAGTAGCAGGAGAGAGGAGCCTTTGTTGCTCCAGGCTTCAGCAAAGTTGGGTTTGAGGGCGATCGCTTGGTCATAGAGGGCGATCGCTTCGGAGTGCCGCTTCAGTTGATCTAGCGCATAGCCTTTACTCCACAGCGCCTCAGGAGATTTAGGATTGCTGGCGAGGGCTTTGTCACAAGCCGCAATCGCTTCATCAGGGCGTTGTAACTGATTCAAGCTGTAGCAACGGCCCCATTGGGCAGCGGCATTCGTGGGCTGTTGGGCGATCGCTTGGTCATACAGTGCTAAGGCTTGCTCTGGTTGGTTGGCAGCTCGTAGACCGTCGGCTTGAGCTAGGAGCGGGGCGATCGGTGGTTGAGCGGGCGTGGGGCTGGGAGCGGCTTGAGAGGCAGCAGCTTGAGGCGTAGCTTGAGGTGTGACAGAGGCGGCAGGGTTCGCGGGGGCGGTAGAAGGGGTGGAAGCAGCGGGGGATGCAGTAGGTGAGGGGGTGGAAGCTGGCGCAGACGTTTTAGCTGAATTAGAGGCAGTTTGAGGCGTAGGTTGCGGGGTGAATAACGCTTTGGCAACCAGGAAAGTCGCCGCGATCGCCACTAAAACCGCCACAAGCGTTCCTGGCTTGATGCCTTGGATTTGGGTGACAGGAAGTAGGACGGCGGTTGGCACCGAAGTCTTAGGCGGGGAAGGCTGGGTTTCTGGCAACGCTGCGGTGGGAGCTAAGGAGTTGTTGCTAGAGCTATCAGGTGAATTAGCAGGTGGATTGAGAGGTAGGGTAGCAGGAGCAGGTGAGCTGCCTACAGCCAAGGTAGGAGCGGTAGCGGTGGCAGTCGGAGGTGTGGGTTCTGCCAGAGCAACAGTATCGATATCTGCTGTGTCTTCAGCGTTGGGGACAGGGAAAGGAGCGGCGATCGCCTCCAATAGCTCTGCGGGTAACGTCTGTAATGCGGCTAAGGCATCGCTGGCGGTGGTGTAGCGGGCGCGGAAGTCGTAGCGCACCATGCGATCGAGAAAGTCGGCTAACTCAGGAGTGGTGTGAGGAGCGCGTTCTCTCCATAGAATTTCGCCAGTTTTCACATCCTCACTCAAGTGTCGGGGATGCACGCCTGTGAGCGCCTGGATGCCAATCATCCCCACCGCATAGATGTCGCTGCTAAAGCGGGGGTTGCCGCCCAGTTGTTCGTTGGGCATGTAGCCCTGTGTGCCAATGGAAATCGTTAAATTGGTACTTCCAGACTTGGCGGTGACAATCTGGGTGCTGACCTGCTTCACGGCCCCAAAATCAATCAGGACAATTTTGCCATCCGAGGCGCGACGCATCAGGTTGGGTGGCTTAATATCGCGGTGAATCACATGCTGGTCGTGTACAAAAGCCAGCGCTTGCAAAATGTCTTGCAGCAGTGCCACGACTCGCGCTTCGGGCCAAGGCTGTCCCGCAATCAGTTCCTCGGAAAGGGATGCCCCATTAATAAACTCTTGCACCAAGTAAAACTCTTGGTCTTCCTCAAAGTGAGCCATGAGGCGAGGAATTTGGTCGTGGCTGCCCAGTTGGTAGAGGACTTTGGCTTCGGTATCAAACAAGCGTCGGGCCGTTTGCAGACTGTTGGCATCGGTGAATTGCGGCTTCAGTTGTTTGACCACGCAGCAAGGATGGTCGGGCAAGTGCATATCTTCGGCCAGAAACGTCTGCCCAAACCCACCTGCCCCCAACTTGCTCAGGACTTTATAACGTCCACCCAGGGGTTTGTCAGGGTTCGGTGATTGCAGTAACCGTAAAAGATTTAAGCCCATGCTGTACCCTGTACCTCGAAGTTGCTATTAACCTTGCCGCTAGTAAATTGAAAGTTTTCTACAGGAAAAGGTTTCAATTTGGAGTTACGGAATTATCGCATTCAAGCTATTGACCAGAACAACCTCTCCCCAAACCCCTCTCCATGAGGCGAGGATCTGTGAATCCGTCTCCCCTTCCCACCCCTTCGGGGAAGCAAGCTATAGCAGGGAAGGGGCTGGGGGTTAGGTCTCAAGCAATGTGTCCTAAAGTGAGTGATCTTGCTAGCGATCGCTGCTGAGTTGAAATGGGCATTTCAGGCGCGATGGTTTATGATACCGACGGTAATCAAGTCAGAAGTAGCTGCTAAAAGGCGTGCCATGTCTACTGATGAGTCTGTGTATGTACAACTAGTTTGGGAAGACACAGCAACCGGAGAGGTGCAGCAACCCTTACTCAAAGCACCGATCGCCATTGGCCGAGAAATTGACCAAATGCCAGAGATCTTGGGAGAAAAACCAGTCTCACGTTTAGAATTAGCCCACAAAGAAGTATCGCGATTCCACACCCTGATCACAGTCGCGAACTCTCAGCTTTATATCACTGATCGCAGCGCCAACGGTACCTTTCTGAATGGTCGAGCCATTCGTCCGGGCAGTCATCCGTTTTCTAGCAAAGATACCATTCGCATCGGTCCTTACAAAATTATTGCCACCGTCATGGGTGAGGGCGATCCTAACGCCACAGCCTTAAATCGGGAACGCACGAATTTTGATCAACCGCCCAGCGCCCTGCACAAAAACACTGTGTTGATCTGGCTGATTGGTGGCATTGTGTTGTTGCTAATGGGAGTTGCCGCTTGGGGCTTGGTTGGCACTTTGCTAGAGCGATCGCGCCCCCAACTCCCCCAAACTCCTGCGCCAACGAGTCCTGCTCCGAATTCTTGAGGCTTGTGTGATGGTTGCTGGGCAGGAATTGTGGCAACGAGGGGGATGGCGACAAATGGTATGGCGAATGAGTGGTAAGCGATCGCGACGTGTCCAGCGGCGTTGGGGTTGGTTCTGGCTAGGGTTGCTCACTTGCTGGCTTACCCTCTGGTTTACTTTCATTCCTGCTCCTAGCTTGGCTCAGA
>DATNPE010000317.1:0-9488 GCA_036703355.1 Allocoleopsis sp.
GCAACCACTGTAATCTTTTGGTTCAAGCGTTGTTGTAATTCGCTCAGGCCATCGCCTTGATAGACACTAATTAGAATCGGTTCATAACCCCATTGATGCAGGCGATCGCACCATTCCTGCTGCTCGGTAGGGGTGAGCAAATCTCGTTTGTTCAAGCAGAGGGTTACGTCCAGGCCAGTGGATTCGGCTTTGACTAAAAATCGGCTCAGTTGATGCGGGTCAAGGGTCGGTTCTGCTAGAGCAAACACCAGCAGAATTTGATCCACATTAGAGATGGGTGGACGACTCAGCTCGGAGGTGCGCGGCAAAACCTGAGCGATCGCCCCTCGACCCCCTGCCCAATCGGGTTCTTCAATCAGCACGCGATCGCCGACCATTACCTGCTGACCAATTTTTTTGAGCCGAGCGCGACGAGTACACAATAACTCCGTCACCTCTAAAGCTTGAGGCTCAGCAGGTAATAAATGAGCAGAGTCTAATCGTACTTGGTAGTAATTGGCTTGAACGGCTACCACTGTCCCCAAAAGCTGAGGTGCAGCTTCCGCAGGGTTGAGTTCTACTCCAGCAACACTCATGCAGAAACAGTTGGCCGTCGTACTCTCAAGGCAAAAAATCCCGCTCGATCTTCGACTTGTTCAATACCGTAACCTTCCATTGCCAAGCTATCAGGCACTTGCTCAATGGGTTCTCCTGGATCGAGCCAAACTTCTAGGAGGGAGCCAGGAGCCATTTGCTCTAAACGGAGCTTGGCTCGGACAAAGTTAAGCGGGCATGGCGTTCCACGCAGGTCAATTTGAGCATCTGGGTTACCAGAATTGGCAAATGCTTCAGCATGGCTCATCCGCGAAACAGTCCTCCGAGAAATCCTTCTAACCCACCTTTTCCGGTGCGATCGCCTTTAATTTTAGCGAGTTTTTCGAGTAGCTCTCGTTCTTCAGCCGTAATTCGATTGGGAATATCAATCAAAACCGTAATGAGGTGATCCCCACGGCTGACAGGATTGCCTAAACGGGGCACTCCTCGATTTTCCAAGGTCAAGACCGTACTTGGCTGGGTTCCGGGCGGAATCAGCAGCTCCGCTGGACCATCTACGGTATTGACCTCCAGACGACAGCCTAGGATTGCCTGGAGATAACTGATTTTGATCTCTGAGAGGACATTAATGCCATCTCGCTGAAACTCTGGGTCTTCATTGATGAAGAGATAGACATACAAGTCGCCTGGAGGCCCACCCCGTTGACCTGCATCTCCTTCACTCGAAACCCGCAGCCGAGTGCCATTATCGACTCCCGCCGGAATGGTAATCTTCAGCTTCTTGGTTTCTTGCTTCTGGCCATTGCCATTGCAAACTTCACACTTATCCTCAATCACTTGTCCAGAACCATTACAGGTCGGACACACAGAAACCTGTGTAAAGCTGCCAAAAGGAGTACGAGTGGCTCGGCGTACTTGCCCTGATCCCGTACAGGTAGAACAGGTGCGAGGTCTAGTACCAGGTTTAGCTCCAGAACCGCTACAGGTTGCACAGGTTTCTAAGTGGCTGATGCGGATTTCTTTCTCGCCACCAAAAACCGCGTCGCGAAAGTCTAGTTTGAGGTCTAGACGTAGGTCATCACCCCTGGCTGGACCGCCCCGTCTCCGCCCAGTCGAACCCATGCCCCCAGAAAAGCCACTGAAGAAGCTCTCAAAGATATCGGCAAAGCCGCCCATGTCACCCATGTCTTGGAAGCCCGCTCCAGCCGCAGAGCCAACGCCTGCTTCACCAAAGCGATCGTAACGAGAGCGAGTTTCTGGCTCAGAAAGCACTTCGTAAGCCCTGTTGATCTCTTTAAAGCGCTCCTCCGCTCCATCCTCTTTATTCACGTCAGGATGGTACTTCCGCGCTAAACGACGATAGGCGCGCTTAATTTCCTCCTTGTCTGCGTCTCGAGAGACACCAAGTATTTCATAGTAATCGCGGGCCATAGAATGCTGTTCTGGGGTTAGTTGAGGGTAAGAAAGTGACTGAACAAAAGTAGTGATGGAATCAAGCGGTGCCCAACTCTAGGATTTGAGCTAGTCGATAGCTTCGTAGTCAGCGGCGACTGTATCATCATCCTCAAAGCTAAAGTCTTCGTCTTCATCTTGAGCAGCTTTTAAGTTACCGCTGCCGTCAGAAATAGGACTACCGTCGGTATAGGAGTAATCCCGATCATCACTGGAACTCGCTGCTTGTTGGTAAACTGCTGCACCGATGGCAAACAGTGTTTGCTGGAAAATCTCCAGCTTTTGTCTCATTTCTTCAACGCTGATTGAGCGATCGGCCAGAGCTGTCTGCAACTCAGCTGCTCTTTCTTTAGCTTGAGCCTTCACATCATCGCTGATCAAAGCACCATTGTCTCTAATTGTAGACTCGTAGCTGTAGAACAAACTGTCTGCTTGGTTCTTCAGCTCTACAACTTGTTTGCGTCTGGTGTCCTCTTCCGCAAAGACTGACGCTTCTTGCCGCATCCGCTCAATTTCACTCTCGCTCAAACCACCTGTGTTAGTGATCTGAATACTTTGTTCACGCCCTGTCCCTTTATCCCGAGCTGAGATCTTTAAGATACCGTTAGCATCAATATCAAAAGCGACTTCGATTTGAGGGACACCCCGAGGGGCTGGAGGAATGCCAGTGAGCTGGAATTTGCCTAAGCTCTTATTGTCCCTGGCCATTGCCCGCTCCCCTTGAAGCGCATGAATCTCTACAGAAGTTTGGCCGTCGGTAGCAGTAGAGAAGACTTGAGTTCGGCTCGTTGGAATGGTGGTATTCCGCTCGATAACCTTGGTAAATACTTCCCCAAGGGTTTCAATCCCTAGGGAAAGGGGCGTGACATCCAAGAGTAGTAAGTCTTTGACTTCTCCACCCAGGACGCCACCTTGAATGGCTGCGCCTAGCGCGACTGCTTCATCAGGATTGACGGAGCGATCGGGCGCTTTGCCACCAAAGAACTTGCGAATTGCATCTTGTACGGCTGGAATGCGGGTTGAACCACCGACTAAAATGATGCGATCGATGTCATCAGTTTTGAGATCCCCATCTTTAAGCGCCTGAGTCACAGGGTCAATAGTCCCTTGAACCAGATGTCCTACCAATTCTTCAAATTTGGCTCGACTGAGATCCATCTCTAAATGTTTAGGTCCAGTCTCATCCGCAGTGATAAAGGGCAGGTTGATGGAGGTGGTCACTGTGCTGGATAATTCAATTTTGGCTTTCTCCGCCGCCTCGCGTAAGCGCTGTAGAGCCATTTTATCCATTGAGAGATCGATGCCTTCTTGGTCGCGGAAGCAATCGATCATCCAGCGGACAATGCAGTTATCAAAGTCGTCACCACCCAAGTGATTGTTACCTGCTGTGGCTTTGACCTCAAAGACGCCGTCGCCTAGCTGTAAGACGGAAACGTCAAAGGTGCCACCTCCTAAGTCAAACACCAAAACTCGCTGGTCTTGATCCTGTTTGTCCAAGCCGTAGGAAAGGGCAGCAGCAGTTGGTTCGTTAATAATGCGTAGAACTTCTAAGCCAGCAATGGTCCCTGCGTCTTTGGTCGCTTGCCGCTGTGCGTCTGTAAAGTAAGCGGGAACTGTGATCACTGCCTGGGTTACAGGCTCACCCAAGTAGTTTTCAGCGTCCTGTTTCAGCTTTTGCAGGATCATGGCTGAAATTTCTTGGGGGGTGTAGGTACGCCCACGAACTTGCACATCGACGGTTTCGTCACGGCCTTTGACACAGCCGTAGGGCACCCGACTGCGTTCAGCCTCGGTATCGTCCCAGCGACGACCAATAAATCGCTTGATGCTAAAAATAGTGTTTTCAGCGTTGGTGACACCTTGACGCTTAGCCAGTTGCCCAACTAAGCGATCGCCAGCTTTCCCAAATCCCACAATACTTGGAGTTGTCCGCCCACCCTCCGAATTGGGGATAACGATTGGTTGCCCGCCTTCTAAGACAGCAACACAACTATTTGTCGTGCCTAAGTCGATACCAATGACCTTTCCCATAGCTAGCGGCGGTTAATATAGGACAACAGCAGTGGACAGAGCTTGAACGTTCGTGGAACCCTAACATTTAAAGCAAAGGGGCATACCTTAAGGTTCCTTCATGAACCAATCCTTAAAGACTCAGAAGTTAGACTACCCGTAAATACACCTGAAGTTTACAAGGATTTCTGTCAAATCAAAGCCTATCAACTGTCTCCATGACCTCGGTCACTCTCCTCAGAGGTTACCACGGGGTCTGGAGCAGCAGCAACTTTCACCATGGCGTGGCGCAAAACGCGATCGCCCAGCATATAGCCTCGGACCAATTCCTCGATAACGGTGCCTTCGGGATGCTCATCTGTGGCTTCTCGCATGATGGCTTCATGCAGATTCGGGTCAAATTCCTTGCCTTCAGAGCGCATGGGTGAAACACCAATTCGCTTTAAGCAATCGACCAACTGCTTGTAGACGCTCTGATAGCTCTTATGGATATTCATCTCGCCGTCAGTTTGCGGCTTGATTTGAGAGCGAGCCCGCTCAAAATTATCAACTACAGGCAACAACTCACTGATCGCAGAGCACTTAATTTTTTCTTCGAGCTCTTCTTTCTCTTTTTGAGCCCGTCTGCGGAAATTATCAAAGTCTGCCGCAATCCTGACATACTGATTTGTCCGGTCGTCTACCTGGGCTCTTAAAGACTCCACCTCCTGAGCCAGTTCTTCTAGCGCAGCTTGGTACTCTGACTCACTGGCAGCGCTCTCAGGCTCTAGCGTAAAAGCTTCATTGTCTGAACCTGTAGGACTATCATCACCTGCTTGGGAAGCCAGGTTCAGGTCTTCTGAATTCAAATCTGCTTCTGTTGACATGGTTTGGTTGACTGTTTCTCCAGGAGTCCCAGAAGAATCAACTGTCAGATCTTGAAAATTCTCTAGCTGATTTTCTTCACCCATCATTGTGCACTAATCCTACATTAAGAGAATGCTACCTTGACAACCCAGCTCTTTGCACTTCTTAGAATGCCTTAAATAGAACTCTGTAGCAAAGAGTTCATAAATCCTCATTAGCTAATTACAACTCAGCAGTCGCAAATTTTCGCAAATTTTCCACTACTGCCCCTACTCATTGTAACGATTGGCTTCTGAAGTGCCTGGACTTGCTGGGCGATCGCATCCTTGAAAACTGAGTTGAGCCACTAGAAGCACCAACCTCAATCGCTCATCCAGCTGATCACCCAGTGATCAACTAGTATTAGCTGGGCCAGTCAAACCATCAGATCAGGAGTTACTTATCTGCCCAGCAGTACCCAACTGTGTTGCAAAATTCCACCAATTGTTTAATCCAAGGCTATGATGCTGAGAACTTCGTTATAGTCTAAACATCAAACTGAAGATAGATTATCTAAGTTCAGTTTGTTACTAGTTAACCCAATAGTAAAAGTACCTAAGGATCAATCATCCTAATTTCGGCCCTAGCTCATGCCTCCCGTCGTTGCCCTTCACCACTTCAGGATTGAGATGATAGAGCAGCCTCTAATCCTACCCCCTCAACTTCCAGCATTGGTAAAACTATTTATCAACTTGGAGCCTAGCGAGTTGAGATTAAAGTTTTAACAAACAACATATTGTTATTCGTAATTCTGCCCAGGGCTTGTGGGAACACTGAATAAGGAGATCTTCTTCATCAGCTATGACTAACTCTTCATCACAGCGGCGCGCCCTCATCGTCAAGAATGACTTTTCCCCGTTTGGGAATAAGCTCATTCAGTCTGGCTATGTCAACCACGACCAGATGCAGCAGGCTCTGATTGAGAGTCGTAAGTCTGGCCGACCCATTACAGAAGTTCTAGAGTCCATTACAGGGCGGCAACTCACTCCCGATTTGCTGCGGCAGTACAAGAAGCAGCAGCTCTTCGAACTAAAGATTCTCTATGGCGTTGAATCTCTAGATCCCGAAATTAGCGCTGTTACCGCAAGTCAGGTGGGTCAGCTAATCGATAGTTTGATTCCCATTGATATTTGCCGCCGCTACCGACTCGTTCCCCTCTCTAGACAAGAGTCTCCTCCGGGTGTATTAGTCGCAATGGTTGACCCTGACAACCTAGATGCTCAGGACGATCTCAACCGCATTCTGCGAGCACAGGGGCTAGCGTTGCAGCGGATGGTCATTACGCTGGAAGACTATAACCAGCTGATCTCTAAATACTTAGATGAGCAGGTTGAGAAGACTAAGCAGATTGAAATTCAAAAATCTGTTGACGTTCAATCAGATCTTGAAGGTTTAGAAAACCTCGATCTTCAGGACGCCCCTGAAGACATGGAGGCCAATCTTGATGACGTAGCTAAAGGAGCATCGGATGCTCCAGTCATCAGCTTAGTCAACAAAATCTTGATCAAAGCACTGCAAGAGGGAGTCTCTGACATCCACATTGAGCCTCAAGAAGAATATTTGCGGATTCGTTTCCGTAAAGATGGGGTACTCCGCCAAGCATTCGATCCGTTGCCCAAGAAAATTATTCCAGCTGTCACAGCCCGTTTCAAAATTATTTCTGACCTAGATATTGCTGAGCGTAGAGCACCCCAAGATGGCCGGATTCGGCGGGTTTTTCAGGACCGCAAAATTGACTTCCGGGTCAACACCCTGCCTAGCCGCTATGGTGAGAAGGTCGTTTTACGAATCCTAGATAACTCCGCAACGCAGTTGGGCTTGGATAAGCTGATCGCCGATCCAGACTCTTTGCAGATCGTCCAAGACATGGTCAAACGTCCCTTTGGCTTGATTCTGGTGACAGGACCGACTGGTTCTGGTAAAACCACGACTCTGTACTCAGCGTTAGCAGAACGGAATGACCCAGGGGTCAACATCAGCACAGCAGAAGATCCGATTGAATATACCTTGCCAGGAATTAACCAAGTCCAGGTGATTCGCGAAAAAGGCATGGATTTTGCGGCCATCCTGAGGGCATTCCTGCGGCAAGACCCGGATGTGATTCTAGTGGGTGAAACCAGAGATAAGGAAACGGCGAAAACGGCGATTGAAGCGGCACTAACGGGACACTTAGTATTAACTACTCTCCATACCAATGATGCGGCTGGCGCGATCGCTCGTCTTGATGAAATGGGCGTAGAACCATTCATGGTTTCTGGAGCCCTACTCGGTGTTGTCGCTCAGCGTTTAATGCGACGTGTCTGCCCCGAATGCCGCATTCCTTATAACCCTGACCCGAATGAACTCGCTAAGTTCGGTATGTCCAGCACCCATGACGCTGGAGTCACTTTCTACAAAGCGAATACACTACAGCCAGAGCAAATTCAAGAAGCCAGAGCGCAAAATCAGCTTTGCTCTGTTTGCAATGGTGTTGGCTATAAAGGGCGTAATGGTGTTTATGAGGTCATGCGAATCACTGAGCGTCTACAGGTTCTAATCGCTGAAGGCGCACCCACAGAGCGGATCAAAGAGGTTGCCGTCGAAGAAGGAATGCAAACCTTGCTAGCCTACAGTCTCAACTTAGTACGTCGAGGGGCGACGACATTAGAAGAGGTGGAACGGGTAACCTTTACTGACACGGGCCTAGAAGCTGAGCTTAAAGCGAAGCGCAAGAGCTCCCTAACCTGCCGAGTGTGCGGAGCTGAAGCTAAACCAGAATGGCTAGACTGCCCGTACTGCACGACCCCTCGCTTCCAAGATTAATGGAAACTAAGCGGATCTTGTTGCGATCGCTATACCCGTCATACATCTGTTCACGCATACCCATCTACCTTGAAGTTTGTGAGAGAAAACTATGGAATTAATGATTGAAGACCTGATGGAAGAAGTGATTGAGAGAGGGGGTTCAGACTTGCACCTCTCTGCTGGTCTACCTCCCTACATTCGCATCAGTGGTCACTTAACTCCTACAGAACACGAAGTTCTCACCGCTGAAAGCTGCCAACGATTAATCTTCAGTATGCTAAACAACACCCAGCGGAAGAACTTGGAGCAAAACTGGGAATTAGACTGCTCCTACGGTGTTAAAGGTCTGGCTCGCTTCCGGGTGAACGTCTATAAAGATAGAGGAACCTATGCTGCTTGCTTAAGAGCGCTAAGTTCCAAGATTCCTAGCATGGAGCTTTTAGGTCTACCAGACATCGTTCGGGAAATGTCAGAAAAGCCCAGAGGACTGGTTTTGGTGACTGGACCTACCGGATCTGGAAAGTCAACCACCTTGGCTTCCATGATCAACAACATCAATATGACTCGGGCAGAGCATATTCTGACGGTTGAAGACCCCATTGAATTCGTCTACGAATCAGTTAAAAGCGTGATTCACCAACGTCAAGTGGGTGAAGATACTAAAAGTTTCGCCAATGCGTTGAGAGCCGCTTTGCGAGAAGACCCCGATGTCATCCTTGTGGGTGAAATGCGGGACTTGGAAACGATTCAACTTGCTATCTCTGCCGCAGAAACGGGACACTTGGTATTTGGTACACTGCACACCAGCTCCGCCTCCCAAACCGTTGACCGGATGGTTGATGTGTTTCCTCCTGAGCAGCAGCAACAAGTCCGAGTTCAGTTATCGAACTCGCTAGTCGCTGTATTTAGCCAAACTCTCGTTCCTAAAAAGAACGTTAAACCTGGTGAATATGGTCGAGTCATGGCTCAGGAAATTATGGTTGTTACTCCTGCCATTTCCAACCTAATTCGAGAAGGAAAAACCTCACAGATCTACTCTGCAATTCAAACAGGCGGCAAGTTAGGAATGCAGACCTTAGAAAAAGTCTTAGCTGATCTCTATAAAGCTGGGACTATTTCCTTCGAAGCTGCTATCTCGAAGACTTCACGGCCTGACGAAATGCAGCGGATGCTTGGTGGTGCACCAGTAGCAGCGCAAGCAGGTACTGCGGCTAGACACTAACGAGCATGTGAATAATTTCTAGTTTCTGGCCAAAATCTTCACGATCGGAATAACGTGATTCAGTATAGTCAGAAACTAGAAACAGCTACTATTTAGAAATGACAAAAGTGACTTTCGTTAGTCAGATTATTTGATAGATAACTGGGAAAGTAGTAAAACTTGCTGGCGCTCAGCAGTAAATGCTAAGGCACACTTTACTACTCTTCTCAATCGATTTTGAGCTAATTTAACTACTGTCAGCCAGATTTGCACTATGCCTACCTACATTGCCAGTGCACGAGATGCCAGGGGAAATGCTAAGAAGCAGAAAATCACGGCAAATTCTCCAGGTGAAGCTCGTTCTACATTGAGAGAACAAGGCTTTGTTGTTCAAGACCTCAAAGAGGATAAAAGCTTTGACCTCAGCAGCATCGATTTGAAGAAGTTTGAACTTGCTTTGACGAGTGTCACGGTTAAAGATAAAGCCGTCTTCTCTCGGCAGTTTGCGGCGCTAGTCAATGCTGGGGTTGCGATGGTTCGAAGTTTGGGAGTGTTGTCTGAGCAATGTACTAATCCTAAGCTCAAGGCATCTCTTCTAGAAATTAACTCGGATGTGCAGCAG
>DATNPE010000318.1:0-2307 GCA_036703355.1 Allocoleopsis sp.
ATGACCCTAGCAGACCAAATTGTGGTGCTGAAGCAAGGCCGCATTCAACAAATTGGCGACCCCCAGACTATTTATGCCTGTCCTGCAAATCGCATGGTAGCGACATTTTTAGGCAATCCGCCGATGAATGTTCTGCCTGCAACCTTCCAGGACGGCGCTTTTCACCTGGCAGACCAATCCTTTGCTTGCCCGCCCGCGATCGCAACCCAAATCTCCCTACAACCTGGTCAATCGGTTGATCTGGGGATTCGGCCAGAACATTTGCAAGTTGTGTCTGACCCCGAAGACTCGCACTTTACGGTTGAGGTGAGTGTGGTCGAACCTTTGGGACGAGAAGTTTTGATTCGGGCGATTCTACATCCAAACTCCAGCCATGCAGCAGGATCAATCATCAATCTGCAGGTAAACCCAGAGATTCGGGTCTGTCCGGGCGATCGCTTAGGCTTGCAAATTGACTTCAGTCAACTATTTATCTTTAACGCTGCTACAGGTGAACGAGTTCATCCCGTTGGCTAACGGTTGACCAAACCATTCACATTTGCAAGTTGATTCACCAACTCACTATCACTAGTAGACTGAACCGCAAAGTGCTTTCAATTCGACTTCGGGCTGCCCAATATGATTTTGGCGACACAATAAGACTTGGGCAGTGCGCTGCTGGAAATAAACCCGATGGGCAAACCAACCAATCGGTAGGCCACCCACCACCCCCAGCAAAATCCCAATCGTTAAACTTCTAACTAAATCCTTCCGTCTAATTCTGTTTTGTTCAGCCCGAACGCGCTCGTGATCAGTTAACACCGTTTCACTCCTAAAGATTGGTTCTGCTTTAAGGGAAGCGAAAATCAGCTAAGTTTGCTTCTCCCTAAGTGAAGAAGCCTGATCGAGCCGTGCTAGAAGTTACAGCCAAAAGAGGTAGCTGCCTTCATTCTGTCCTCGCATCTAACGCTACGATCGCATTACCCGTCCGTTATTTCAGCAGCAACGACCCATGAGTAAAGATCAGGTTTCCGTTAAACTGTCACCCGAACTCAGGCAGCACCTCAAGGCTTACAAAGCAAAACTAGGCAAGCGATCGCTCAAAGCAGCCGTAGTTGAGATTTTAGAAAGCCACTTCTCTCTGACTCAACTCCCGAATCAGCCACCCGCGATCGACAGTTCTATTGGGCGCATTGCCAGTCTAGAAGCTAAAGTCACCTACCTCAGCGAGCAACTAGAAGCCTTGAAGCAGGCGATCGCCACTCAGCCAGCCAACGAAATGGCACCGTCCGTAGCCGCTACAACTGCCAGTGCTACAAGCCAGACACCATCTGGACCAGCCACCTCTACAGATGAGGATGACGATATCTACGATGAGCCAGATGAGATTCTTTACAACTTTCTAGAGCCTTGAGGCTTTCTGAAACTGCATCGGCTTACGGGACTAGCCACCCTTATCGATGAGTGAACTGTTGGGCTTGGGCAGTAGCTGTGGTTATTAAAGTCCAGCCTGCTTGCCTCAGCTTCTGATAGGTCGCCCAGCCTTTAGAGCCACCGGGCACTTGATAATCAGGCACAACATACTGAGGAAAAGCTTGGTAAGGCTGCCAAGGGTGAGACGGTTGCCTGCGTAAGTGCAGTACCTTTTCATGATCGTCTCCGCCTAGGGAGAGCCAGCACATCTGTCCAGTCATATTACTCCTAGCTTACAGGTGCAAGAATTTGGGGAGTAGCGTTCTGCACAATCTAGCAATTCAGTCAATTATCTGCAACTTTTATTAACAAGAAGTGCAAATCGTGATATCTCTACATGAATTTCTCAGCATCCGCAACCTAGATATGACACTGAAACCCAAGCTGCACCTGCTGTAAAAGCAGCACTTCTTCTCTTTTTAGGTTTTGACAAAGCCAAGAATTATGAGAAGATAAGCCTCAGTTTGCTGAATTTGAGGCTGCAAGGACTTCAAGCAGCGACAAAGTTGTTTGGAAGTATCTAATAATGCGTTGTGCTATCTCAAGTCGAGCGGGTCAAGTCATTGCTCAGGGCCGTCTGATGTTAGACAAAGATGAGAGTGGAGAGCTAAGACTAAACTTTCAGACTGACGGCGGCAGGCTGATTCAAGGTGGCATTGTTGCAGCGGATGGGGACTTGGGCGCGGCAAGTCAGGAGCTGTTCCGCCAGTTTCGCTCTACCTGGAAAATGATTGAATGTACCTTGACTGCCAAATCGGACGGATAGCCCCAAAACCAACCATAAAAAAACTCAAACCCTGGCTGAGGAGTTTGAGTCTAAAACGATTTTGATGTATGACAGTCTTGATGGTGGAA
>DATNPE010000319.1:0-9519 GCA_036703355.1 Allocoleopsis sp.
CCCCCACCGTTGGGGTGCAGTTTGCCCAAACTGGAATTACGGGTGGCGGCGCAGTCATTGAAGGTCGCTTCACTGCCGAAGAAGCCAATGATTTGGCGGTACAACTGCGGGGTGGTGCTTTACCAGTCCCCGTAGAAATCGTGGAGAACCGCACAGTCGGAGCCACACTCGGTAAAGATAGTGTGCAGCGCAGTATCTACGCGGGCGTAGGTGGCCTACTGCTGGTGTTACTGTTCATGGTGGTTTACTACCGTCTGCCTGGTGCGATCGCTGATCTATCCTTAATGGTTTACGCCTTGCTCACGTTTGCTAGCTTTACCTTGCTGGGAGTCACGCTAACCTTGCCTGGTATTGCAGGATTTATCCTTAGCATTGGCATGGCAGTTGATGCAAATGTCTTGATCTTTGAGCGTACCCGTGAGGAATTACGAGCGGGCAAAACTTTATATCGTTCGGTTGAATCAGGCTTCTATCGAGCCTTTTCTAGCATTCTGGACAGTAATGTCACCACTATTATTGCTTGTGCAGCCTTGTTCTGGTTAGGAGCAGGTCTAGTTCGAGGTTTTGCGCTGACGCTAGCTCTAGGAGTGCTGGTCAGCATGTTCACAGCTATCACCTGTAGTCGCACTTTGATGTTACTAGCCTTGAGTTTCCCTTCTCTGCGTAAACCTCAACTCTTTTGCCCGCAGGTACCCACCGCAAATTCATCTCAGGCAGGAGTGACCTCATGAAACTCAATGTGATTAAACAGCAATCGCTTTGGTGGAGCATTTCATTGCTGATCATCCTGAGCGGTCTCGTGGCAATGGCGATTTCTTGGACGCGTCCTGATATTAAAGCGCCTCTACGTCCCGGCTTGGATTTTGTGGGAGGAACTCGGATTCAGTTTGAGCTAGATTGCACCCAGCCCAATAACTGTGACAAGCCAATTAATGTTGGCGATGTTCGAGACTTGCTGGACCAACAAGGTCTTGGTGGCAGCAGTATTCAGGTCGTAGGGCAAGATCAGCGGGCAGTTTCCATCCGTACCAAAACCTTAAATGTGGATGAACGCACCAAGCTACAAGCCTCTTTGAGTGAAGCGATCGGTAAATTCGACCCTAAAACCACACAGATTGATACCGTAGGGCCAAGCGTTGGTCGTCAGTTATTTACCTCTGGGATGTTGGCGCTGATCGTTTCTTTCGCGGGGATTATTGTCTATCTAAGCTTTCGTTTCCAGTTTGACTACGCCTTTATGGCGGTCATAGCATTGTTACACGATGTTTTAGTGACTGCTGGAATTTTCTCAATTTTGGGCCTGGTGTTTGGCACTGAAGTTGACAGCTTGTTTATTGTGGCTCTCTTAACAATTGTTGGTTTTTCGGTAAACGACACAGTCGTGATCTACGATCGCATCCGAGAAATCATTGAATTAAATCCCGAGCGCCATATTGACGATATTGTGGAAGACGCAGTTGCCCAGACGCTGACTCGCTCCATCAATACCACCCTCACCACATTGCTAAGCTTATTTGCTATCTTTTTCTTCGGAGGAGAAACTCTAAAGACCTTTGCCCTAGCTTTGATTATTGGCTTTACGATGGGAGCCTACTCTAGCATCTTTATTGCGGGTAGTATGCTGGCTTGGTGGCGCAAGCGTAATGGTCAAGCGATCCCAGCAATGGCAGCAGGTTCACCAGCACTGGATACCTCTGTGAGTTCTGAGGATGCCTAAATTACCCTCATGACAGTTGCTGCTTCGTGCTAGCTAGAACCTATGGAGCAGTCTGACCCCAGCCCCAAACCCAGCTATCCCCCCAAGCTTTCACCAGAATTGGTGAGACTGCACGAGTTCACAGTTTGGGGGCGATGGTGTCTCGTCCTTTGTCTTTGGCTGACGATTGGTGTCCTGAGCCTGTGGGGGTTGCAAGGAGAAATTGCTTTGTGGATGCAGTATTTTACTTGGTCAGCTGTTCGCTATGGGTTTGCTTACAATCCAGTGCCCACTTTGGGACTGGGTTTATGTATTGGTTTAACGGTAGCAACGTTGGTGTGGCAAAGCCGCAATATTCTCCTGGGTCTGCCTGCCTCAGAAAAACAACGCTTAGAGCGGCAAGTGCAGCGAATTCAGCAGCAAGGACCGAGCCATCCGCTGTGGCGCTGGGTTTATGGCGATCGCTCAACTCCAGCGCAGTAAGACCTTAATCAACTTATTTCAACTGCTTTTGTGAGCTTTGATAGCGAATTAATTCAGCGACAAAAGCGACAAACCCAGACGCTAAAATTAGCACCACACTCAGCGCATTAATATCTGGCTTCACTCCAGTGCGAATGCGGCTAAAAATTTCCATGGGCAGGGTGGTCGCGCCCCCGCCAGCAGTAAAACTGGCAATTAGGAAGTCGTCCATACTCAGCACAAAAGCCAGCAAGCAACCAGAGACAATCGCTGGCATTAATTCGGGCAATAGTACCTGGATGAAAGCTTGTGCAGGTGTGGCTCCTAAATCTAGGGCTGCTTCCTCTAAGTGCGGATCAAGTCCGGTGAGACGGGTAGAAACCACGATCGCCACATAGGATAAGCAAAACACCACATGGGCGGCCACAATCGTCCATAAACTCAAAGGGATTGCTACCACTGCCAAGAACACTAGGGTGGCAACGGCGATCGCAATGTCAGGAATAATCAGGGGCAAGTATGAGATGCCGCGATACAGTTTTTTGCCAGGAAAGTGATAGCGAGTGAGGCCAACGGTCATCAACGTTCCTAGGACAGCTGCGATCGCCACCGCCAACAGAGCCACCATTAAGCTCGTTTGCAGAGCCGCCAGAATCCGCTCGTCAGCAAAAAACTTGCGGTACCAAGCTAAAGTAAACCCAGACCAGTTGGCGCTGTAGGCTGACTGATTAAAGCTGTAGAAGGTCAGCACCAGAATGGGTAGATACATAAACCCAAACATCAGCAGGGAGAACAAGGCCTGCCAAGAAGCGCGAGGTTTCGTTTTGGCTTGCAGTCCAGTCACAGACACATGAATCCTTCGAGCGATAGGGACCTGAATTTTAAATCGTTGCACCCTAGAAACTGAGTTGAGCGATCGCCAAGCTTGAGCTTAACGGTCAACTGCTGGATCGCCGTATTTAATCAGTAGCGCGATCGCCAAGCTGACGGCCAAAATCAACAGCATACTCAAAGCAGAGCCAAAGCCCCAGTTTTGCGTGCCCCCGAGAAACTGGTTGTAGATCAGTCGCGCCGCTGTCATGCTAGAAGCTCCCCCCAGCAGTTCTGGATCAACAAAATCTCCCAACCCTGTAATGAAAACCAGGAGAGAGCCAGCGGCAATGCCCGGTAGCGTTTGCGGTACTGTCACCTTCCAAAACGCCTCACTGGGATGCGCCCCTAAATCCGCTGCCGCTTCCAGTAGCCGCCTGTCTAATTTCTCTAGAGAAGCGTAAAGAATTAAAACCATGTAGGGCAGTAAGCTGTAACTCATGCCGATTAAGACCGCAGAGCTACTGTTTAGCAAATTCAAAGGCGGTAGGCCAATGCTAGTCAGCAAGGTATTGAGAACCCCTGTCGGTCTCAAAATCGTGATCCATGCGTAAGAGCGCAGCAAAGATGAAGTCCACAGGGGCAACACGAAGCCCAGCACTAGCAAATTGCGCCAACGAGCGGGGGCGAGCAGCGCGATCCAATAAGCGACGGGAAAGCCGAGCAGTAGGCAAATAATGGTTGTGTTAATCGCAAAGAACAGCGATCGCCCAATTACCTGTAGATAAACGGGTTGAAAGATTTGAGCATAGTTATCTAGCCCCGAAGGATTGACCACGTCTCCCGGTCGAATCCCTGGCACTAAGCTCAACTCCAAAATTACCAGGGTAGGAATGACCAGTAGTAGACCCAGCCAGATGCCTGATGGCCCTAGCAGTAACAATGGCCCTAGCCACTTTGGCTCTGCACGACCTAGATCAGATGCAGAAGCAGGATTTCTGGAAGCAAGAGGCGTCATGCATAGAACCTAAATTGATAGACGAGACGGCACCCAGCTTGGCTAACAAGACGATGGAGAGAACGCAGCCATCCAACCCAACCGTCGTTAAACGGCTAAATTGACTCAGCTCAGCAGTTCTTTCCTCAACAAGCAATTCTATTTTGCCCAAAGTGATGAGCGATTATTGGTTGGTACTACAGTTTGGTGCGACTATTTTCCACCAATTGAGCGAAGAACCAACAGTACTGGAAATAAATATTACCGTAGGGTTTGGATCTAGCTGCTAGTCAATTGGGTCCAGTAGCGATCGTACACTTCGCTAAATTTCCCCACTGGCACAATGCGCTCACATTTAGCCAGTAAGGATTCTGGTGGGAATAGGTTGGGGTTGCTGCGAATATCGGGTGGCAATTGTTCAATGGCAGCTTGGTTGGGCGTGGCAAACTTCAGGCGGTAACACACCTGAGCCATAATGCTGGGTTGCAAAATGAAATTGAGCCAAGCATAAGCCGCTTCAGGATTAGGCGCTGACTTGGGAATCACCATTGTGTCAGTCCACAAAGAAGTTCCACTGCGAGGAATCACATATTTCAGATTCGGATTCTCGTCAGCTGTTTTAATTGCATCTGCCGAGTATCCCATCGCCAGCCATAAGTCTCCTGCCACCAGTTGATCGCGCCAAGCATCCGAGGTAAAAGTGGCGATCGCTGGCTTCAAAGCCGCTAATTTCTCGTAGGCTTGCTTGACTTGCTCTGGTTCTGTGGAGTTGTAGGAATAACCCAGCATTCGTAGAGTCGCACCCATCACCTCCCGCACATCATTAATTAACGTGATGCGTTGAGCTAATTCCTTTTGGTTGTCCCAGAGATAGCTCCAGTCCATTGGCGCTTGCTTCAGCTTTTGCGTGTTATAAACTAGCCCCGTCGTTCCCCAACTAATTGGGATGCTATAGCGATTGCCAGGGTCATAAATGGGGTTTTGAAAGCGCGGCAAAAGATTATTCAGCCCTTCTAAACGATTGTGGTCTAACTCGCTCAAAAGGCCGATCTCAATCATTTGACGAACCATGTAGTCAGACGGCGAAATAATGCTGTACTCCGAACCGCCACCTGCCCGAATCTTGGCTAACATTGCCTCATTGGAATCAAAGACACTCGGTATGACTTCAATACCAGTCTGTTCCTGAAAGCTCTTGAGCAAATCCTCGTCAGTGTAGTTAGACCAAGTGTAGATGTAGAGCTTGTTGGAGGAACTAGGCTGAGCCGCTGTTTGCCGCACTTGAGCCAAGGTCCAACCACAACTAGAGAGGGCCAACCCCGAAACTGCTGAGGCCGTAGATTGGATAAATTGTCGCCGTGTTGACATGCTACCCGGGAAAGTATAGTGACGCGACTTAGGCCGTTAAAGCGAGACAATCTGTCGCCGCCCAATAAACGTAGATGGGAGTTTGAGAGTCTGGAAGCGTGCCAACTGTATTTGGTTGCATAACCGTGACGCGATCGCCAGAGAGCAACTCCACCACATAGTGAACATGCGTTCCCAAATACATTACATGCTTCAGTCGTCCTTCAAAGCAATTATGAGAGACACTGGGCGTATACAAGCTCACATGGATTTTTTCAGGTCGAATACTCAGAATCACGGGTCCAGTCGCCGTTGAATTCTCAAACTCTGAAAGCTTAGCAACCACTTTGAGTCCAGTTTCCGTTTCCACCTGGACAGTCTCTGGCTCTGCTGCCACCATCCGCCCCCGGAAGAGGTTTGTATCTCCAATAAAGTCAGCCACAAAAGGCGTGCGAGGGTGCTCGTAGATTTCGGTGGGTGAACCAATTTGCTCAATTTTGCCTTCATGCATCACGGCAATGCGGTCTGACAAACTCAGCGCTTCCTCTTGGTCGTGGGTCACCATGATAAACGTCACACCCAACTCCTGATGCAAATTGGAAAGCTCCACCTGCATTTCCTTGCGGAGCTTCAAATCTAAAGCACCCAAGGGTTCATCTAAAAGAACGACTGCGGGACGATTGACCAAAGCTCGCGCTAAAGCAACTCGTTGCTGTTGCCCGCCCGACAGCTGCGCCGGAAATCGATGAGCATACGCCTCCATCTTCACCAGCCTCAATGCTTCGCCCACCCGCTCCCGAATCTCAGCTCGGCTCTGACGCTTGATCCGTAAGCCAAAAGCGATATTGTCCCAAACCGTTAAATGATTGAACAGGGCATAACTTTGAAAGACTGTATTCACGGGACGGCGGTAGGGAGGCATCTGATTCATCATCTGCCGCCGAATCAGCACTTCCCCAGCAGTGGCAGTTTCAAACCCAGCAATGAGCCGCAGCGTTGTGGTTTTGCCGCAGCCTGAAGGACCCAAAATACTGAAAAACTCACCCTTACGGATACTGAGATCGATGCCTCGGACGACTGCTTCGTTGTTGAAGACTTTGAAGACCTTGCGAAGTTCAACATCAAACTCGGTATCGGTACTTGTAGAATCCTGACGCTGTACAGCAGTCTGAGACATAGCGGCGATTTCCTGCGCTGATTTCCCCACAAACGCAAAGCCAAGTTTCAAGATCTGTCGTGAGATAGAAGCTAAAATTGGCTTTGGTTTATTTTATCTACCTAACTTTAAGGAAGGAATTAGGGCTGTTCTAACTTATAACCTGCCCAAACCTGTTTTATAGATCGAAACTGGAATCTCACTAACCAATAATTAGCAAATTCATTGACACGCTTAATTCAGAATTAATGAAATAATTCTTTACTAAATCAAGATATGCTGCTCTAAGAAAAACTGGCGGTAGACTAGGTAAAACTCACTACCAGCAATTTCTACAGACACCATTCTGCGGACCCTATGACTCTGACCCAATCTCCTCCTGTCATTCAACAACCCGCTACACGCACTGTTGGCCGCAGCTATCAATCTTTAGGGTTCATGCTGGTTGTCACCTTATTTATGCTGGGTGGGATTGGCAGCCGCTTGGCTTATCTGCAACTGGTAGAGGGAAATCGCAACCGTCAGTTAGCCGAGAATAACCGAATTCGCTTAATTCCCAAACAACCGGAGCGCGGCAAGATTCTGGATCGCCAAGGCAACATCCTGGCAGGTAGCCGCCTCTCACATTCAGTGTTTTTGTGGCCTTTAGCTCGTAAGCAGTCAGAATGGCCTGCCACGCTAAAGCGACTTTCGCAGATTTTGCAGATCCCAGAAGTAGAGATTCAGAAACGCTTAGAACAGGCGGGTTATACCTCTCCTTATCTCGTTAGGATCGCCCGCGGGGTCAGTCCTGCTCAAGTCACAGCTTTAGCCGAGTATTCCAGTGAAATGGAAGGGGTAGAAGTGGATGCGGAAGCCGTTCGCTACTACCCGCACGGCGATTTGGCAGCTCACGTGCTGGGCTACACGGGTGAGATGAGCGATGAGGAGCTAGAACGCCGGAAGGATGAAGGGTATCGCCTGGGCGATGTCATCGGTCAAATGGGAGTAGAGGCTGCTTACGAGAAACAACTGCGAGGTGAATGGGGCGGCCAGCAAGTTGAAGTGGATGGTATGGGTCAAGTCGTCCGCATTCTGGGCGAAAAGCAAACCCAGGCGGGTAAGGATGTCCGCTTAACTCTGGACTTGAAGCTACAAAAAGCAGCTGAAACCGCATTGGGCGATCGCAAAGGCGCGATCGTGGCGATGGACCCCAACAACGGTGCAGTCCTAGCAATGGTCAGCCGCCCAGCATTTGATCCCAACCTCTTCTCAACCCGGATTACCGATGCTCAGTGGCAACGCTTGCAGAGTGAAGACCACCCCTTCGTGAATCGAGCAGTCCAAGGGTATCCCCCCGCCAGTACGTTCAAAATTGTCACCACTACAGCCGCGATCGAATCTGGTAAGTACTCGCCTGATACTGTCCTCAACACCTACCCCTCTATCACCGTTGGTGGCATTGAGTTTGGAGACTGGAACCGAGCTGGATTCGGCGTTTTAGGATTTGCAGGCGCTTTGAAATGGAGTAGCGATACCTTCTTCTACCAAATCGCGATGGGGATTGGCGACCAGATTCTAATTCCTTGGACTCGCCGTTATGGATTTGGTCAGAAAACTGGAATTGAACTCCCCGAAGAAGCCGCAGGTTTAGTGCCAGACGATGCTTGGAAGCGTAAAGAGCTAAGCGAAGGCTGGTACTTGGGTGACACCGTTAATATGTCCATTGGCCAAGGTTTCCTTCAGTCCACGCCTTTGCAAGTGGCAGTGATGTTTGCGGTGCCTGCCAATGGTGGCTACAAGGTCAAGCCTCATCTCCTAAAAGATCATGAAGCTGCCCAAAATTGGCGCGAATCTCTGAATTTGAAGCCCGAAACCATTGAGATATTGCAGGCAGGATTACGAGAAGTAGTGGATGGTGGGACGGGTGAGGCTCTCAATGTCACATCTCTTCCACCAACGGCTGGTAAAACTGGGACTGCCGAAGACTTTGGTCGAGAATCTCATACTTGGTTTGGGGCTTATGCTCCCTTAGATAAACCCAAGATAGTAGTCGTGGCATTTGGCGAAAACTCTGGTGGAGGGGGTGGTTCCTTCGCAGCACCAATGGTGCGACAAGTTCTAGAAGCCTACTTCAACCCAAACAAAGTTGTGAATCAAGCAGCAGCCGTTGAGCCAGTGTTGACTGACTAAGATAGTTAGCCTCAGACAGCTTTAGTGTTAATTACCTGCGGCATCTAGGAAACTGCTTTAATGCTAGAAACTGGACTTCCTAGGTAGGCGCATAGCTGTTTCCAATCCAGTGATACAATGCCAACACTAAAGGCGAATCAATTGATATTGCTTCTCACGCTAGTTGGTTCTCAAGCGCTATCAAAAAGCTTTGACAAATTGACACCGCGCTTTAGATCTTTGAGGTAGCTCAACCTCCAGCTTAGGAGAGGATGATTTTGTTACTCCAGCCCCCATCGCTCTGTATTCTTGAACCAATAGTGGCTGCTCCCATTGAACTGCTGTGGGCCTTCATCGGCTTAATTCTAACGATTGGTGGAACCTTTCTAGGGGCATCGATTACTAGCCCACCCTGGAGTTGGGAGAACTCTGGCATTCAAACTTACCCCTTGGGAGTTACTTGTCAGATTGGAGCAGTGCTATTAGCGAGTTGCTTGGGCGGGAGAAATGCGGGGGCTCTGTCACAAATTGCCTATTTAGCGCTGGGCTTAGCAGGGTTTCCAGTTTTTACGCAAGGAGGCGGCATTGGGTATATTCGAGAGCCAATGTTCGGCTACTTGCTGGGGTTTGTACCAGGAGCGTGGATTTGCGGCTCGCTCGCTTTTAAGGCTCCTCCTCGCTTAGAGTCACTGACGTTTAGCTGTCTTTGCGGACTGTTAACCGTTCATGTGGTGGGGTTGGTTTATTTGATCTTCGGCTATCTTTTTAGCTGGGTAAACACTGCAAGTCCTCTGCTAGAAGCTGTGCTGAAGTATTCCTACTACGCTTTACCCGGTCAATTTGCCCTTACTTGTGCCGTCACGGTTCTAGCCTTTGCAATTCGGCATTTAATGTTTTATT